>DATNCB010000728.1:0-12115 GCA_035571715.1 Ramlibacter sp. | reverse complement strand
GCGCTCAGCATGCCGGCGGCCAGGTGCAGCTGTGCCCAGGCCAGCGCGGTCGGTCGCGTCCACGCCCAGTAAAGTGCGGCGGCGCAAACCAGCCGCACGAGAATGTGGAGGTTGTAGAAGAACGCAGCCACGGCGTGCCTTTCCAGGCCGAAGAACACGTGTGCGGCAACGTCGATATATTTTGTGAGCAGGATCTCTGACACGCCGAAAAGAAGCATGAGAATCCAGGTGCCGGGTTCATGCAGGAACGTTGTCCCTATGAGCACGGCCAGCCCCACCCCGAGGGCAGCCGTGATGGTAGTTACGGCAAGTCCATTGCCCAGACACACCTCAGCGCGGGCCTGCCCTCGCGCGATGTGCATGATCGCGACATTTCCCAGACCGAGGCCGGAGAAGGGAAGGAGGGCTGAAGTGATCGCGACGACGCTCGCGACTTTTCCGAACTCATGCGCTCCCAGCGCCCGCGCGAGCAGCAAGAACTGCAGCCCTTGCAGCAACGCAATGGAGGCCAGGCTGCCGACTGTGTACGCCGAATTCAGCGCGACACGGTTCGACCTCAGGCGGCGCAGGTAGGGCAGCAGCGGGCCGTAGGGTCTGGTCAGCAGCATGCTAGTACGCGCGCTCGTCACCCAGGATCAGCATCTTCACTGTCTTGATGACGATGAGCAGATCGAGCGAAAGGCTCCAGGACCGCAGGTAGGCGAGATCGTAGTCAGTGCGCTTGCGCATCGAGTCCAGGTCGTCGCCGCCGCGGCACCCGTTAACCTGTGCCCAGCCGGTGATTCCCGGCTTGACCTTGTGCCTCACCATGTACCCGGGGATCAGTTTGCGGTACTGCTCATTGACCGCCAGCGCATGAGGACGGGGCCCCACGAGGCTCATCGATCCGGCCAAGACATTCAGGAGCTGGGGGAGCTCGTCCAGTGAAGTCCTGCGCAGGAATCTGCCGAAACGTGTCACCCGTTCGTCTTGCGGCGTGACTTGCCTGTAAGTGGACTGGCCATCTTCGAGCGTGTTCATCGTCCGGAATTTCCAGATCACGATCTCCTTGCCGTCCAGCCCGTACCGGCGCTGCTTGAAGATCGCGGGACCCGGCGAAGTGACGCGCACGAGGACGCCAATGATCACCAGCAGCGGCAGGATCAGAGGCAACGCGGCCACGGTCAGGGTGAGGTCGAACACTCGCTTGATGACCCCCGCAGTACCGTCGAACGGTGTCTCGCACACCGAAACCACCGGCAGGCCGGCCAGTGTGGTCACTCTCCCCTGGATCAGGTCGGCGACAAAGACGTCGGGAAGGAAGTAGATGGAAGCAGTCGTGTCCCGCAGGTCTTCCAGCAGGCTCACGATCCTGGGTTGGCTGGCCATCGGCATCGAGATGTAGATGGCGTCGATGCGGTGAGCCTTGACGTACTCGCTCACCTCGTCGATGCGGCCAATGATGGTATGGGTGCCGCACGGTCCGAGCCGTTGAACCTGACGATCGTCGAAGTAACCGATGAAGTGCTGCCCTTCCGCCTCGCCTTCATTGATCAACTGGGCGAACCGCCGTGCAACGTGGTTGGCCCCCACGATGACGACCTTCGCCTTGGGATAGAGGCCAAACGCGAAAGGAGCGATTCGCGGGGAAGCGAAATGCAGGACGAGCTGTGCGAGGGGGGCCGCGATCAACCACGTGGCCACTACGCTCACGTCGGCCTGGAACCCCACATGCAGCAGCATGAATTTCGTCGCCCAGAAGAAGGCCACTCCCGAAACGACCTTGAACCACCTCAGCAAAATACCGCGGGCAACCTCGGATGAGAACCGCCTGAACGGAACGTCCCCGGGAAAGGTGAGCAAGAAGCTCAAGCAGAGCAGGACGAAATCGTCTTGGGTGAAGGCGCAGTTGCAGACACCCAGGGCGGCGAAAAAAACCGCGACCGCCACCAGCGGATCGAGCGCCGACCGCACCAGCCACCACGGACTGCCCGTGCAGGAGGTCGTCGGCGGCAAGGTATCGCGGTAGATTCTCATCGGAGAATTCCGGTGGCACAGGCGGTAGCCAGCCGCTCAGGCGCATCGATCACGGGTCGTGCGGCCGGCGCGGCGAGCCGCGCATCCAGGTGCATTGCGACAAGCGGGGCGTTACGCGCGATGACGTCGAGGTGCGCGCCCGGCACGCGCACAAGTTCGAGCCCGCCGCGGGCCACGCGTCGCCAGGCGGGCATCGGGTCGAAGAAGCCACCCATGGGCTCTTCGGCGCGGACGTACACCGCGGGACCACCAGCGTAGGCGGGCGGGCGGTACTTCTCGGTCGCCGCGGCTATCGCGTCGAAGACGCGCTGCCGCGCCGGGCTCAAGCCCAGGCCTTCGCTGGGCTGTGCGCGCTGCTTCCTGCCCATCCGGATCATTGCCTCGTCGGCGGCACGAGCCATTGTGGCTGCGATGAAGCCGGGAATCTCCGTAGGCTGCAGCCTGGCGAAGCGGGACGCGGCGCGGGACCACAATTGCCGCGCGCCCGCGCGCCAGGACAGCGCATGGCGCAGATACGGGTCGAGCAGGCAAACCAGCTCCATCGACTCGCCTGCCTGATGCAGCTGATGCGCAACTTCGAACGCGACCGAGCCGCCGAACGAATAGCCGCAAATAGCATAAGGCCCATGGGGCTGGACGGTGCGCATCTGCTCGATGTAGGTGACCGCCATTTCCTCCACGCGCTCCTGCGGCGCCTGCTCGCCGTCGATGCCTTGCGCCTGCAGGCCCCACACCGGCCGGCTGCACCGCATCGCCGAAACGATCGGCCACATCTCGACGATCGTGCCGCTGTGGCTGTGGAAGACGAAAAGAGGGTTTCCCGTGCCGCCTCGCATCGGGACCAGCATGGACGAGGACGGCACCGCGGTGCCGCCTTCGATCATCGCGGCGAGCCGCGAGACGGTCGGGGCGTGCATGAGCGCGCCCAGTGGCAGCGCGCGCCCGGTCAGGCGTTTCACGTCCTCCAGCAGCCGCACGGCGGCCAGCGACTTGCCGCCCAGCTCGAAGAAGTTGTCGTCCACGCCCACGCAGGCCAGGCCCAGATGGCGCTGCCACAGCGACTGCAGCCGGCTTGCCAACGGGCGACCCTCGGCGTCTTCCACCATCCCGTCACCCGGGCCCAATAACACCGCCGCTTGCTGGCGGATCGCGTCCAGGCAACGCGGATTGCGCAGGGCGCCAACATTGGCGACGGGCTCGCCGCTGACCGCAGCGCGTGCCGCGGCTTCGGACGGCTTGCCGCTGTAGGTCACGGGAAGGTCCGGCACCGCAAGGATCGCGTCGGGGACGTGCGCCGGGGACAGGCGCGTGGCGATCTCGCGCCGCACACGCGCCGCGAGCGCCGTGACCGGCACGCCAGCGTCTTGCAGGACGAGCAGGGCAACGATCCGCTGCTCGACGATGCCGGGGCGCCCGCACTGTATCGACGCGTTCGGCGCGTGCTGCTCGACCACCATTGCGTCGCGAATGCCGTCGATGGTGCCCAGGACGCGGTAGATTTCCATTGGCGCGAACTTGATCCCCCGCACGTTGAGCACGCCGTCGGTGCGACCGTGCAGTCGTGCGCCGCCTTGCGCGGAGAACTCGATCAGGTCGCCGTGCGTCCATACGCCGCCGTTCTTGGCGAAATACGCCGTGTGGAAGCGCGCTCCATCCTCGTCGCCAAGAAAGCCCAGCGGACGCGAAGGGAATGGATTCACGCACACCAGTTCGCCGATACCCGCCGTGCGGGCGCCGTCCTTCCACGCCTGCACGTCCAGGCCCAGGCTTCTGCATTGCGCCTCGCCGCGAAGCACCGGCAGTTCGGGGTTGCCGAGCACGAAACATCCGATGATGTCGGTGCCGCCCGAGATCGACTGCACGGGCACGTCTTTCACATGCTCGCGCGCCCAGTCGAACTGCTCGTCGTGCAGCACGGCGCCGGTGGAGAGAATCGCGCGAAGGGCACTCAGGTCGAACCGCTGTCCAGGCGCGAGACCGGCGTCCTGCGACATCTTGAGATAACCGGGGCTGGTGCCGAACACGGTCACGCGTTCGTCGGCAGCTAGTCGCCATAAGCGGTCAACAGCGGAAATGGGTCCGTCGTAGGTGACGATCTGGACGCCCGATGCGAGCGCGGACAGTTGCCAGTTCCACATCATCCACGCACAGCTCGTGTGGAAATACAGCCGCTCGCCGGCCCGCAGGTCCGTGTGGAGCCGATGCTCCTTCACGTGTTCCAGCAGCGTGCCGCCCGCACCATGCACGATGGATTTGGGCCGGCCGGTCGTGCCGGACGAGAACATGACGAACAGCGGGTGGTTGAACGGAAACTTGCGCCATTCGAAGCGCCCGCCGTTGCCCGCGGCGATGAGGTCCTCGAAAGAGAGAACGCCGCGCATACACGCGCCAGGCAGGGTGCCCCCGTCGAGCCGCACCAAAGTGCGTAGCGATGGAACCGCGCTCAGTAGCCCGGCGATCTTTTCGGGCAACGGCGAGCCGCTGTCGAAAGCCTGCTGCGCGACGTGCGCGACCAGAAGCCGTGGTGATAGCGCAGAGAACCTGTCGAGAATGGCCTCAAGCCCCATATCGGGGGAAACTGTGGATAAGGTCGCACCCAGCGCCGTGACGGCGAGTGCGGCGATGACCGCGCGGCCGTCGTTACGCATCACGGCCACCACGCGGTCGCCCGGCGTCACGCCGATCGTCGCGAGTGAGTCGGCCAGGCGGGCAACTTCGGCGCGCAATTCGCCGCGAGACCAGACGCGACGGCTGCCGTCGGCGTGCAACTCGGTGAGCGCGGGCGCGTCGCCAGGCGCCACGGAAAGGCTCAGCAGGCTGTCTGCATAGTTCAGCCGCAAGCCGGGAAAAAAGCGCGCCGTTTCGCAACTGTCGCCGATGCATACCGGTTCGTCCTCGCCGGCGAAACCCAAGGGTTCGTGGCACCACAGCAAGAAGAATCGCCAAAAGCTGCGGAACTCCCGCACGGAGAATGCATGGAGCTGGTCATAGGTGGCAAAGCGCTGGTGGCAGGAGGCGGCCAGCGCGACGGTGAATTCGGCAAGCTGGGAGCGGACGTCTTCCTGGCAGGGATCCGCCGGGCTCGCGCGCGCACCATTCGGGTGCCGCCCGCCCGATGCGTCCTTCGCGCGATGGACCGGCGCGAAGCGAATTGCTTCGGAGAGCGTGCCGCCAGCCGCCGCGGCAAGTAGCTTTCGTTTCATGGCCCAGCATTTCCAACGTTGCTATCTGGACGGTGCGCAACCGCACAGCGGTAGAAACAAGGCGCGCATGTCGTGACAGTGAGTAGTGCGGAGCAATAAGACAGCATAAAAAAGGCCGCACCTTTCCGTTGCGCCCTGCAAGCGCAACGATTTGCTCGCCGTGTTGGCCGAATCGGAAATCGAACCACTAGCACTGCAAACATAGCCCGTACGAGTGGATTGGCTCAATACACCAAACGGTGTATCTGGCTGTGCATTCAGCCGGGTGCGTTCTTGCCCCGCATGCGATCGCGAAGCACTTGCTGGTCCGAGGCCCGCATCGCGGGTTCGCCTCGGCGTCAGCGCGGAGGCCACACGGTGCGGTGCACGCGTTCCATCTGTCGGCCGCGCCGCAGGCCGCTCCGTGACTTCTTATCTGTTCGCGTGAAACCGCGCGTAACTTTCAGACGAACGAGACTGCCGGTCGTGACGTCGCAAGCAACCCAGCGCGGCCGCAGCGAAGATTTGCCACCGATCCACGGCCACATCAGCAGCAGCGCCGATGTAGGACAGGGCGCCAATCTTGTGTAGGACAACTTGCCAAAAACAAAATTGCTGAGCTGGGAGAGCTCAGCAATTGTTAGGAACGTAATCCATTCGGTTACCTGGCAGCTCATCGGTAATCTACGATCGCGCGAATGGCTGAGCTTTCCCCAGCCTGTTTCGCGAACTGATCAGTAGAAAGACGGATGTAACATGAAACGACGCCTCGCACTTCTTCTCTCGGCCGTCATGGCTGCCATTTCGGCAAATTCTTTTGCCTTCGATTTCGGGGTAAACACCCACCGCGCCCTCAGTGCCGCAACGAACGATCAGGTGGCTGCTGTGATGAAGCAGCGCAACCTGAAGACATCCCGCATGGATCTATTCGCCGGCGACCAGACAGTCTTTCGCGATCAGGTCCAGAAAATCAAGGCCAACGGCGGAAGTGTCGAAGTCTCCTTGCAGATTTCCTACCAATGGGACAACAGCTGCAACCCGAATCTCACGTTCGTGGAACAGGATGCGTACAACCAGACCACCACCGTGGTCAATCAGGTCAAGGACATCGTTCACGATTTCGAACTGTTGAACGAAACACAGTTGCGGCCGGAAATCCTCGCGGCAGTGCCCTGGAACACAGCGGGGACGTCCACCACGCCCTATGCGGGCAAACCGTGCGTTGCCACGTTGACTGCGGTCCTGCGAGGAATGTCGCGGGCCATCAGGGACATCCGGACAAGTTCGGGCCTGCCACTGCGGACGATCCTGGGTGTGATCGGCAAGGACTTCGGCTTCCTCACCTACATGCAGCAGCAAGGCGTCCTCTTCGATGTGGTGGGGTACCACATTTATCCCCACTATCCGCAGGCCAGCTTGCTCAATGACACATGGTACGGCGCCGGTGGCCCGCTTGCCCAGCTCGCCACCTTCCAGCGGCCGGTGCACATCAACGAGTTCAACTGCGGCGAAATCTACGACTCGGGTTACGAGAATCAGGCGGGAGCCGCGGTGACGGAAACGTGCCTGAAGAGCCTGACCAAGAACCTGAAGGACCTGAGAAGCCAGACGATCGCCAACCTGGAGGCGGTCCACATCTATGAGCTGCTGGACGACCCGTCGAAGCCAGTGCCTGAGAACCGCTTCGGGATGATGTATGACTTGACCCACCCGAAGGTCCACCTTTACCTCGTCACAGCTTTTGCGGGCGGCACCTTGTCGGCGGCAGAGCGCCTTGAGATCACCAATCGTGGATTGCTGACCAATGCCGAAATCGATGCAATGCAGGCAACCGCGACACCATCTGTCGAGAGCACCCAAGGTGCCAGCATCACCACTTCGGGCACGCTTGTCGATTCATACGGCTCCAAGTGGACCGTTTCGGGCGGCGTCATCTACAAGGACGGTGTAGCCACCATTTCGTCGAGCGTCGTGCTGCTCGTGTACTGGAACCACACGATCTACCAGCAGAACTCCTACGGTGGATGGTGGGCCTGGGTTACCAATGGTTGGGTCGCTACCACCGATCCGCGTACCCCGGCACCGGCTCCCGCTCCAGCACCGGCGCCAGCGCCAGCGCCGGCACCAGCACCAGCCCCTGGCGATACGCAGGCACCCACCGTGTCGATCACCAGCCCCGCCAATGGTTCGAGCTTCTATCGCCGCTCCACGATCACAGCTACCGCTTCGGCCGCTGACAACGTGGGCGTCAAGGAGGTGCGCTTCTACCTGAACGGGTCACTACGATGTGCCAGCACCAGCGCACCCTACAGCTGCCAGTTCACGCTGCCGAACAACAGAAGTTGGACTGGCACGTTGGCGGTCCAGGCATCCGACGCGGCCGGCAACGTCGGCAGCAGCTCGATTCGTATCTCTACTCACTAGGCCTTTGATAAGGCTCGCCGAAGTTCGCCAATGCACGCATCAGAAAACATAGGGGCCTCAACCGGCGGCGAGCCGGTAGCCGACGCCGGTCTCCGTCAGTAAATGTCGCGGCTCTGCCGGGTCGTCCTCGATCTTGGCTCGCAGCTGCCCCATATAGAGCCGAAGGTAATGCGTGTGCTCCGTGAACTCGGGGCCCCAGACGTCTCGAAGCAGTTGCCGGTGCGTCACCACGCGCCCGGCGCTGCGGACCAGCCGGGCGAGCAGTTTGAACTCCGTGGGCGTCAGGTGAAGCGGCACGCCTCCAAGCTCTACCAGTCGCAAGTTCAAATCGACCCGCAGGTCATCCAGCTCGTGCACCGTGGAAGCCGGCGCAAGCGCCGTACCGCGGTGCCTGAGTGCCACCCTGATGCGTGCCAGCAGTTCTCCGACGCTGAAAGGCTTGGTCAAATAATCATCCGCCCCGGCGTCGAGCAGTTTGATCTTCTCAGCGTCCTGGTGGCGGGCGGAGACGATGAGAATAGGCAGCGAGTGCTGCTTGCGAACTTGATGGACCAGCTCGATGCCATCGCCGTCCGGCAGTCCGAGGTCGAGAACTACAACGTCCGGCAGTGAATTCCGAAAGAGCGCAGTTGCCTCGCTGACCGACACGGCTGTCCGGACCTCGAATCCTTCGACGGCCAGAGTCGACTGCATCATCGAGCGCATTTCGCGGTCGTCCTCGACGAGCAGCACATGCAAGCTCATGCCGGCTCTTGCTCGGGCTGATGTTCCGCAATCGGCAGGGCAAGGACAAAACTGCTGCCGCCGCCTTCACGGCGATTCATCGCGAGACTTCCACCATGCGCGCCGGCGATGGCCTTGCACACGGCCAGTCCCAGGCCGGAACCTCGTTGACCAGAGCGGTCGTTGCGTTGGTAAGGCTCGAAAATAGCAAGCTCTTCACCTTCAGGAATCCCATGGCCGCGGTCCTGGACGGCGACCTGCAGCTCCTGGCCGGCGTGCTTCACCACCAGCTCGATGCCATCGCTGCTGTACTTGAGGGCGTTATCCAGGAGATTCTCCAGCAGCTGAGTGAGCAACACCGGCTCTCCCTTGATCAGAGGCAGGCCGGGTGGAACTCTTGACTTGATGCGATGCGCCGCATCTCTTTGCCGCACGCGCGCAAGGACAGCACCGACCACTTCCTCCATGGACACCCAGTCAAGATTCAGCCGGCCCGAACTGCCCAGCCGCACGAGCTGCAAGGTGTTCTCGGTCAGTGTCGACAGGTAGCCGGCTTCGCTCAGGATGCTGCCCACAAGCCGTTCCTGTTCTGCTGGCGCCAGTTTGTCACGTTGCGTTTGAAGCGACGATGCCGCCCCCATGATGGCCGCCAAGGGGGTGCGCAAATCGTGGGAAATGGCTGCGAGGAAAGTGCTCTGCACCTGGTGCAACTGGGATTGCCGCTGCGCTGCTTGCATCGACTCGGTCAACTTCAGCCGCCACAGGGCCTGGGCAATCAAGGTGCACAAGGCTTGGGCATGCTCCCTCCCGCTGTGGTCGTATGACGAAACATTCTGCACGCATGCCGCGCCGCTCGTGTGGCCTTTCTCGCCCAGAGGGATGTACCAGGCATTCAGCCCTGGCCAGCGGCCAGTGCCCGGTCCCAGCGTTCCGGCTTCGCGAATGCAGCGCAGCATTCCGTCGCGAAACGTGGATACCAGAGCCGGCGGGAGGTCGAGCTCACCGGCTTGATCGAGTAAGGCAAGCTCGCATGGCCCCCGAAAAGCCCGGTTCATGGCCGCCAAACCTGTCGAGACGACATCTTGTGCAGCGGCGGCACCGGCCAGTTCGGTTGCGAGTTCCTGAAGTTCCCGCGCACGCCTCTCGTTAAGTCGTGCTGCCTCGGTTTCGCGGCGAAGAGCCGTCCCCAGGTGGCTGATGACCAGGGCGACAGCAAGCATGGTGAACAGCGCAATCAGATTTTCCTGGGTCTCGACCTCGAACGTGAAGCGTGGGGGCACAAAAAAGAAGTTCAGGAGGATCACAGCCGCAAGTGCGCAAAACAGCGATGGAACCCACGAAAGGCGGTAGGACGCCACAACGACGGCCAGGACGTACAGCATGGCCTGGCTGGTAAGAGGCACGTAGCGGTCCAGGATGAAACCGGCCACGGTGGCAGCGGCGAGAAGACCGAGCACCACCGCCCAATCCTTGCCCGGCCACGTCTGCTTGTCTTGCGGAGCAGGTCCAACATTCATGATGACGGCAGCGTATCACCGCGGACATCAGGATTGCATCAGGAAACCGAGCTGGACGCCCAACCACCTCGGCCGCCGCGACATGGGTGCGGCGATCAACTCCGCCCTTCGGCCCCACCCCCACCAAACTTGCCGCCCAATCCGATCGTCAGGGCGGCGAAGAATCCGTGCCGCGCAGCCCGCCATAAGACGCCTCCGAGCGATCCTCCACCGGCGGCCGCTTGCGCGAGGCGGGTGTGGAAGTCGGCGCCCAATGCGGCTTGAACGAGCAACAGTGCGCCGAGCGGAAGGGCGACGAGCAGCGCGAGTCCGACCAGCCAGAGCGACCACCGCGTGGCGGCCCAGGCGATGCACCTGGGAAAGAACTTGCTCATAGCTCATGCATTGCCCCACAAGTTCGCCGGAAACGCAAGCGGTTCTAGAATGCGTGCCCAACCCCAGGAGACACGCATGACCAAAGGCTACTGGATCGTTCGCGTCGACATCACCGACCCGGAGCAATACAAGAAGTACATCGCCGCCAACGCGAAGCCGTTGGGCAAGTACGGCGCACGCTTTCTGGTGCGCGGCGCGCCGTTCGAGAACGTGGAAGGCGGCAGCCGGGCGCGCAACGCCGTGATCGAGTTTCCCAGCTACCAGGCCGCGCTCGACTGCTATCGCTCGCCCGAGTACCAGGCGGCGATCAAACTGCGGGAGGCGGTTTCCACGGCCGACCTGATCATTATCGAAGGGTACGAGGGGCCGCAGCCGGCATAGTGCTTTCGCGCCCTTTCAACTGTTCGCGCAGCACGGTTTTCAACACCTTGCCGTAGTTGTTCTTCGGAAGGCTGTCGACTATCTGGTAGCGCTTCGGCCGCTTGAAGCGCGCGATATGTTCGAGGCAAAGCGCGTCCAGTTGCGCCGTGTCGAGTTGAGCACCCGGCCTCGGCACGACGAACGCCACCACGACTTCGCCCCACTCCGGATCGGGCGCACCGACCACCGAAACCTCGGCCACGCCTGGCGCCAGCAACAGGACTTCTTCCACTTCGCGCGGATAGATGTTGGAGCCGCCGCTGATGATCACGTCCTTGCTGCGGTCCTTGAGCGTGAGGAATCCGTCCTCGTCGAGCGTGCCCATGTCGCCCGTGAAGAGCCAGCCATCGCGCAGGGCTGCGGCGCTGGCTTCGGGATCGCGCCAATAGCCGGTCATCACCGTGTCGCCGCGGACAAGGATTTCGCCGATTTCTCCCAGCGGCAGCGGCGTGCCGCCGGCATCCGCGACGCGGACTTCGACCGGCGTCTGCGCCACGCCGACTGACGCGATCCGCTGAGCGTGACGCGGGTGCGCGGTGTCGCCAAGATGGGAACGGGACAGGGCCGTGATCACCATCGGGCTTTCGCCCTGGCCGTAGATCTGCACGAAGCGCGGCCCCATGATGCGGATGGCCCGCTGGATATCGGCGGCATACATCGGCGCGCCGCCGTACACGATGGTCTTGAAGCCGGAGCAATCGGCGCCTGACGCCTGCGCATGGTCGACCAGCCGCTTGACGATCGTGGGCGCGGCGAACATGGACAGCCGGCCCAATGCGGTCGCGAGCTCGAAGATCTCTGCCGGATCGAATCCGCCGGACGCCGGGACCACATGACGCGCGCCGGCCATCACATGCGGGATGGCGTAGAGGCCCGCGCCGTGCGACATCGGCCCAGCGTAGATGATTGCATCGCGCTGATCGAGCGGGTCGACGTCGATGAAGTACGTCAGGCCCGCCGTCATCAGGTTGCGGTGGCTCAGCATCACGCCTTTGGGTTTGCCAGTGGTCCCGCTCGTGTAGAACAGCCACGCCAGGTCCTCGGCGGCGCGCGCGGCGATCGGTGCCGGCGCGAGTGCGAACAGCGCTTCGTAATCGGTCCCGGTGACCTCGATGGTGCGGCCGGGCGCGATCAATCTTTCTCCCACATCGGCGGTCACGAAAGCCCAAAGCGCCTGCGAGTGCTCCACGATCCACTGTGCTTCGCGCAGGTGCAGCTTTGCATTCATCGGCACGACCGCCAGCCCGGCCCACCAGGCGCCGTAAAGCACCTCCAGGTACGCGGGGTGGTTGCGCATGAACAGTGCGACGCGATCGCCGGGCCGCAAACCGGCGGCGTGCAGCGCGGAAGCCAGCCGCGCCGCCCGATCCGCCAGGCCCGCATAGTCGCGCAACAGCGTGCTTCCTTCGAACAGGGCAGGGCGGCGCGGGTCGGACAGTGCTACGCGTTGCAGCGAAT
>DATNCB010000727.1:0-2543 GCA_035571715.1 Ramlibacter sp. | reverse complement strand
GACCTGAACGACCTGTATCGCCGCGTCATCAACCGCAACAGCCGGCTGCGCCGCCTGCTCGAACTGAAGGCTCCGGAGATCATCGCCCGCAACGAAAAGCGGATGCTGCAGGAAGCCGTGGACAGCTTGCTGGACAACGGCCGCCGCGGCAAGGCGATGACCGGCGCGAACAAGCGCGCGCTGAAGTCGCTGGCCGACATGATCAAGGGCAAGAGCGGCCGCTTCCGCCAGAACCTGCTGGGCAAGCGCGTCGACTATTCGGGCCGTTCGGTCATCGTGGTCGGCCCGACGCTGAAGCTCCATCAATGCGGCCTGCCCAAATTGATGGCGCTCGAGCTGTTCAAGCCGTTCATCTTCTCGCGCCTCGAAGCCATGGGCATCGCCACCACGATCAAGGCGGCGAAGAAGGAAGTGGAATCGGGCACGCCGGTGGTGTGGGACATCCTGGAAGAGGTGATCAAGGAGCACCCGGTGATGCTCAACCGCGCGCCGACGCTGCACCGCCTGGGCATCCAGGCGTTCGAGCCGATCCTGATCGAAGGCAAGGCGATCCAGCTGCACCCGCTGGTCTGCGCCGCCTTCAACGCCGACTTCGACGGCGACCAGATGGCCGTACACGTGCCGTTGTCGGTGGAAGCGCAGATGGAGTGCCGCACGCTGATGCTGGCCTCCAACAACGTGCTGTTCCCGGCCAACGGCGAGCCCTCCATCGTGCCATCGCAGGACGTGGTGCTGGGCCTGTACTACACGACGCGCGAGCGCATCAACGCCAAGGGCGAAGGCCTGATCTTCGCCGACACCGGCGAAGTGCAGCGTGCGCTGGACGCGGGCGAGGCCGAACTCACGGCCAAGGTCACGGTCCGCCTGACCGAATGGAACAAGGACGACAGCGGCGAATTCGTGCCTTCGACTTCGCTCGTGGACACGACGGTGGGCCGCGCGCTGCTGTCCGAGATCCTGCCCAAGGGGCTGCCGTTCTCCAACCTGAACAAGGCGCTGAAGAAGAAGGAAATTTCCAAGCTCATCAACGCCTCGTTCCGCAAGTGCGGCCTGAAGGAGACCGTGGTGTTCGCCGACAAGCTGCTGCAAAACGGCTTCCGGCTGGCGACCAAGGCGGGCATCTCGATTGCGGTGGACGACATGCTGGTGCCGCCGCAAAAGCCCGAGATCATCAATCGCGCCGAGAAGGAGGTCAAAGAGATCGAGCAGCAGTACGTCTCGGGCCTGGTCACGGCCGGCGAGCGCTACAACAAGGTGGTGGACATCTGGGGCAAGGCCGGCGACGAAGTCTCGAAGGTCATGATGGCGCAGCTGGCCAAGGAAAGAATCCTGGACCGCCACGGCAAGGAAGTCGACCAGGAGTCGTTCAACTCCATCTACATGATGGCCGACTCGGGCGCCCGCGGCTCGGCCGCGCAGATCCGCCAGCTCGCGGGGATGCGGGGCCTGATGGCCAAGCCTGACGGCTCGATCATCGAGACCCCGATCACGGCCAACTTCCGCGAAGGCCTGAACGTGCTGCAGTACTTCATCTCCACCCACGGCGCCCGCAAGGGCCTGGCGGATACGGCGCTGAAGACCGCGAACTCGGGCTACCTGACGCGCCGCCTGGTCGATGTGACGCAGGACCTGGTCGTCACCGAAGTCGATTGCGACACCCACGACGGCTCGCTGATGCGCGCCATCGTCGAGGGCGGCGAAGTGATCGAATCGCTGCGCGACCGGATCCTGGGACGCGTCGCGGCCGAGGACGTGGTGCACCCGGAGACCCGTGCGCCCATCGCGACTGCCGGCACGATGCTGGACGAGGACCTGATCGAAGCGCTCGAGAACGCGGGCGTCGATGAAGTGAAGGTCCGCACCGCGCTGACCTGCGCGACCCGCTTTGGCATCTGCGCCAAGTGCTACGGCCGCGATCTCGGCCGCGGCGGCCTGGTGAACGTCGGCGAAGCGGTCGGCGTGATCGCGGCGCAGTCGATCGGCGAGCCCGGCACGCAGCTGACGATGCGCACGTTCCACATCGGCGGCGCCGCGTCGCGCGCGGCGATCGCGTCGCATGTCGAAGCGAAGTCCAACGGCGTGATCGGCTTCAACAGCACGATGCGCTACGTGACCAACAGCAAGAAGGAACTGGTGGTGATCGCCCGTTCCGGCGAGATCGTCATCCACGACGAGCACGGAAGAGAACGAGAGCGGCACAAGGTGCCGTACGGCGCGATCCTGGCGGTGAAGGCCGACCAGCAGATCAAGGCCGGCGGCGTGCTGGCCAACTGGGACCCGCTGACGCGACCGATCATCACGGAATTCGCCGGCAAGGTGAAGTTCGAGAACGTCGAGGAAGGCCTCACTGTCGCCAGGCAGGTGGACGAGGTCACCGGCCTGTCGACGCTGGTGGTGATCAAGTTCGACCCGAAGCGCTCGGCCAAGCTGATCCGCCCGCAGGTCAAGCTGATCGACGCCGCCGGCAACGAGGTGAAGATCCCCGGCACCGACCACTCGGTGACGATCGGCTTCCCGGTCGGCTCCCTGATCCAGGTGCGCGA
>DATNCB010000726.1:0-3829 GCA_035571715.1 Ramlibacter sp. | reverse complement strand
ATCACCGTCGAAGGCATCGCGCAACGCAACCCCAATTGCCTGGTGGTGTCGCCAGGTCCCTGCTCGCCGGCCGAAGCGGGCATTTCGGTCGAAGCCATCCGCCATTTCGCCGGCAAGCTGCCGATCCTGGGCGTGTGCCTGGGGCACCAGGCTATCGGGGCAGCGTTCGGCGGCAAGATCGTGCGTGCGCAGCAGCTCATGCACGGCAAGACCAGCGTCATCACGACGACGCGCGAAGGCGTCTTTGCGGGGCTGCCCGAGAAATTCACCGTCAACCGCTACCACTCGCTGGCCATCGAGAAGTCCTCGTGTCCGGCTGACCTGGTTACCACGGCCTGGACTGACGATGGCGAAATCATGGGCGTGCGCCACAAGGACCTGGCCATCCAGGGCGTGCAGTTCCATCCCGAATCGATCCTCACCGAGCATGGCCACGCCATGCTCAGGAACTTCCTGGAGCAACGATGATGGCAACAGTCGTGGATCTGCGCAGCGACACGGTGACGCAACCGACACCCGGGATGCGTGCGGCGATGATGGCAGCGCCGCTGGGCGATGACGTGTTCGGGGACGACCCGAGCGTGAACGCGCTGCAGGAAAAGATCGCCGGCATGCTGGGTTTCGAAGCGGCATTGTTCGTGCCGACCGGCACCCAGAGCAATCTCTGCGCGATCCTGTCGCACTGCCAGCGCGGCGAGGAATACATCGTGGGCCAGATGCAGCACTGCTACCGCTGGGAAGGTGGCGGCGGCGCAGTGTTCGGCAGCGTGCAGCCCCAGCCCCTGGAGCACCAGAGCGACGGCAGCCTGGCGCTGGCCGATATCGAGGCGGCGATCAAGCCCGACGATCCGCATTTCGCGCGCACCCGGCTGCTGGCACTGGAGAACACGCTGGGGGGCAAGCTGTTGCCGTTCGCGTATATCGAGCAGGCCACCGAACTGGCGCAGCGCAAGGGCCTGGCGCGGCATCTCGATGGCGCGCGCCTGTTCAACGCGGCCACGGCCCAGGCCGCGCGAACCGGCGGCAACGTGCGGGCCGAGGCGCAGCGCATCGCCCAATGTTTCGATACCGTCTCGGTGTGCTTCAGCAAGGGACTGGGCGCGCCGGTGGGCTCGGCCCTGTGCGGTTCGCGCGAGCTGATCGCCCGCGCGCGCCGCGTTCGCAAGATGGCCGGTGGGGCCATGCGGCAAGCCGGCATCCTGGCAGCCGCGGCCAGCTATGCGCTGGATCATCACGTGGACCGGCTGGCCGAGGATCACGCACTGGCGCAGCGGCTGGCCCAGGGGCTGGGCGGGCTGAAGGACCTGCAAGTCGAAGCGCCGCAAACCAACATCGTCTTCGTGGACCTGCTCGGCCCGGCGCGCGACGAGTCGAAGTCATTGCTCAAGCACCTCGCAAGCCATGGCGTGCTGGCCACGGGCCTGTATCGGCTGCGCTTCGCCACCCACCTCGATATGGACGCCGCGGGCGTGGATCGCGCAATCGCTGCGATCAGGCAATTCTTTGGAAGCTGACCGGGCTTTGACCGACAATCCCTCACGCTAAAACCGCAGACCACAGGACAGGAGGCTCGACATGCCCATCACTCCCCAGGAAGCGCTGCAGCGCACGATCGAACACCGCGAGATCTTCCACGACGAGATGCTCAAGGTGGTGCGCATGATCATGAGCGGCGAGCTGTCACCCGTCATGATGGCGGCCCTGATCACCGGCTTGCGCGTGAAGAAAGAGACGATCGGCGAGATCACCGCCGCGGCGCAGGTCATGCGCGAGTTCTCGACCAAGGTCAACGTGGCCGACAAGACGAACCTGGTCGATATCGTGGGCACCGGCGGCGACGGTTCGCACACTTTCAACATCTCCACCTGCTCGATGTTCGTGGCGGCCGCCGCCGGCGCGAAGGTCAGCAAGCACGGCGGGCGCAGCGTCTCCAGCAAGAGCGGCAGCGCCGACGTGCTGGAAAGTCTGGGGATGAACATCAATCTGCCGCCCGATGCCATCGCGAAATGCATCGAGCAGGTGGGTATCGGCTTCATGTTCGCGCCCAACCACCACCCGGCGATGAAGAACGTGGCGCCGGTGCGCAAGGAGCTGGGTGTGCGAACCATCTTCAATATCCTTGGCCCGCTGACGAATCCGGCCAGTGCGCCCAACATCCTGATGGGGGTGTTCCACCCCGACCTGGTGGGCATCCAGGTGCGCGCGCTGCAACGCCTTGGGACGGACCATGCGGTGGTGGTCTACGGCCGCGACGGCATGGACGAGGTGAGCCTGGGGGCCGCCACCATGGTCGGTGAGCTCAAGAACGGCGAGATCTCCGAATACGAAATCCATCCGGAGGACTTCGGCCTGCCGATGGCCAGCAACCGCACGCTGAAGGTAGAAACGCCCGAGCAGTCGCGGCTGATGCTGATGAGCGTGCTCGACAATCAGGCCGGCGCGGCGCGCGACATCGTGATCTTCAACGCCGGCGCCGCGCTCTATGCCGCCAATGTCGCGGACACGATTCAAGCGGGCATCGGCAAGGCTCGCGCGGCGATCGAATCGGGCGCGGGCAAGGCAAAGCTCGAACAGCTGGTGGCGCTGACGCGCTCGCTCGCGGCCTGAGGATATGCCGGACATCCTGACGCAGATCGTCGCCGTCAAGCGCGAGGAGATCGCCGCGGCGCAAAAGAAGGTGCCCTTGGCGGCGGTGCGCGCCGATGCGGAAAGCCGGGTGCTGACGCGCGATTTCGAGGCTGCCTTGCGCCGCAAGGTCGGTGCGGGCAAGAGCGCCGTGATCGCGGAGATCAAGAAAGCCAGTCCGAGCAAGGGCGTGTTGCGAGCCGACTTCATTGCGGCCGATATCGCGCAAAGCTATGCCGAGTTCGGTGCGGCGTGCCTGTCGGTGCTGACGGATCGGCAGTTCTTCCAGGGGCAGGTCGATTACCTGAAACAGGCCCGAGCCTCCTGCGACCTGCCGGTGCTACGCAAGGATTTCATGGTCGATGCCTACCAGATCTACGAATCCAGGGCGATGGGCGCCGATTGCGTCCTGCTGATTGCCGCCTGCCTGGACGATGCGCTGATGGCCGAGCTGGAAGCCATTGCCCGCAGCTTGTACATGGCCGTGCTGGTGGAGGTGCACGACGGCGCCGAGCTCGAGCGCGGGCTCAAGCTGAAGACGCCGCTGGTAGGCATCAACAATCGAAACCTGCGCACTTTCGAGGTGTCCCTGGCCACCACCTTGGATCTGGTCAAGGACCTGCCCGCGGACCGTCTGGCGGTCACCGAATCCGGCATCGCGAGCAAGGCGGACGTCAAGACGATGCGCGATGCCGGGGTGCATGCCTTTCTGGTCGGCGAAGCTTTCCTGCGCGCGGAGGATCCGGGCGAGGCGCTCGGCGCGCTCTTCGGCGACTGATCGTCATGTCCTCGGTGGCATCACAACCCGAGCTGGCGCTGGAGACCGACGACGAGCCGGACCGCCTGCGGCGCTGGGAACCTGAGCAATGGCCGCTGGCCGAGGGTTGGCGTGCGGCCGTCGACGCTTTCCTGTCGAGCAGCACCGGCCTGCGGCTGGCTTCATTCATTCGCGAGCGGCTGGCCGCCGGCGCCACCATCTATCCGCCCAGGCCATTTCGCGCGCTGGAACTCACGCCCTTGCGCGGCGTCCGCGCTGTGATCCTGGGCCAGGATCCGTACCACGGGCCGGGCCAAGCCGAAGGACTGGCGTTCTCGGTGCGGGCCGGCGTCAAGCTGCCGCCGTCCCTGCGCAATATCTTCAAGGAGTTGCAGTGCGCGCCCGACGAGACGCAGCCGCCAACCGGCTCTCTGGTCGCTTGGGCGC
>DATNCB010000725.1:0-2624 GCA_035571715.1 Ramlibacter sp. | reverse complement strand
TTCGAAGTCGCGCTGGAGTATGCGAAGGAGCGCCAGAGCTTCGGCACCGCGATCATCAACCACCAGGCCGTGGGCTTTCGCCTGGCCGACTGTGCCACCCAGCTCGAAGCGGCGCGCCAGCTGATCTGGCATGCGGCGACTCTGCGTGACGCCGGCCGGCCTTGCCTGAAGGAAGCGGCCATGGCCAAATTATTCGCCAGCGAGATGGCCGAGCAGGTGTGCAGCGCGGCGATCCAGACGCTGGGCGGCTACGGCTACGTCAGCGACTTTCCGGTCGAGCGGATCTGGCGCGATGTGCGCGTCTGCCAGATCTACGAAGGCACCTCCGACGTGCAGAAGATCATCATTCAGCGCGCGCTAGCTTAATCAGAGGAGAAGACATGCCCATCACCAAAGGATTCCGCCAGCTGGTGGACGAAGCCACGGCGCAGATCACCACGTACAGCGTCGCGCAGACGCGCGAGCGGATGAACGACCCGAAGCTGCAGATCGTCGATATCCGCGACGTGCGCGAACTGGAACGCGAGGGCACGGTGCCCGGCTGCATCAACATGCCGCGCGGCATGCTCGAATTCTGGGTCGATCCGGCCTCGCCGTACTTCAAGCCGGTGTTCGCCGACGAGAGCAAGGAGTTCGTGCTGTTTTGCGGCGCCGGCTGGCGCAGCGCCCTGGCCACCAAGGCGCTCAAGGACATGGGCATGACCAACGTCGCGCACATCGACGGCGGTTTTGCCGAATGGGTCAAGCAGGGCGCGCCGGTCGAGAACTACGAGACGCACCGGGCGCGCCGCCACTCGGCGAAGGGCTGACGCGTGCCACCGCAGGGCGTGGCCTGCCCCTGCGGGCGTCTCGATGGGCGTGCCCGGCCACTGGCCTTCGCGCAGTGCTGCGGCCGCTACCTGGGCGGCCACGAGGCGGCGCCCGATGCGGCGTCACTCATGCGCTCGCGCTACACCGCTTACGTGCTGGGCGACGAGCCTTATCTGCTGGCCACCTGGCACCCGAGCACGCGCCCGGCGCAGGTGCCGCTCGAATCGGGTGCGAAATGGCTGGGCCTGGAAGTGCGCGATCAGCGTGAGCTGGACGCCGCGCATGCCGAAGTTGAGTTCGTTGCCCGCTACAAAGCAGAAAGCCGCGCGGTACGGCTGCGCGAGCGCAGCCGCTTCGTGCGCGAGGGCGGGCGTTGGTACTACGTGGACGGAGAGTTGCTTTGACGACGAGATTCGATGCCGTGCTGTTCGATTGCGACGGGGTCCTCGTCGATAGCGAACCCATCACCAATGCCGTGCTGCGCGACATGCTGGAGGAGCTGGGGTGGAAGCTGACCAGCGCGGAATGCATGCGCATTTTTCTTGGCAAGGCCGTGAAGGACGAGCGCGGGATCATCGAAGCTCATACCGGCCAGCCGTTGACGGAGGACTGGCTGGTGCGCTTTCGCGAGCGGCGCAACCGCGAGCTGATGCAAGGTGTGCAACCGGTCGCCGGCGCGGTGGAAGTGGTGGCGCGGCTGCACCGGCGGCTGGAAGGTCGCATCGCGTGCGCGTCCGGTGCCGACCGGTTCAAGGTGGAACTGCAACTCGAGAAGTGCGCGCTGATGCCGTACTTCAGGGGCCGCATCTTCAGCGGCCATGAGTTGGCGCGGTCCAAGCCGGCTCCCGACGTTTACCTCGCGGCTGCGGCGGCGTTAGGTGTCGAGCCTGGGCGCTGCGTGGTGGTGGAGGACACCGTGACCGGCGTTGTTGCGGGTGTTGCGGCGGGCGCTACCGTGTTCGGCTACAGCCCGCCCGAAGCCGGCCATGACGCGCCGGCGCTATTGCGCTCCGCCGGTGCGGCAGCGATCTTCACCAGCATGGCGCAGCTCGACGCGCTGGTTCTCCATTGAGCCGCTGATCCGGCTGTCGCTCCTCAGGCGGTCAACTCGGGTTTGAGCGCTTCCATGGGCAGGATGCCCTGGTCCCCGTCCTCGTACATCAGGTGCACGGCCCGTCCCGCGGGGCGCCAGCAGGCGGTGAAATTCTGACCTTGCACAACAGCGGAGGCAGCTTTGTATTTCGAGTGCAGCCTGGCTTCCAGACGGCCGAGCACCAATTGGCTCGTGCAAGGCTCATCCGCGAGACGGACGGTGTCGCTGCCCTGACGTGCCACCAGGTCAGCAGCGATGGCGGGCGCAGCTGCCAGTGCCGCGCAGAGAAGTACTAGTCTCATCAATATTCTCCCGGGTGCGAAGCGCAACAAGCCGGCTGCGCCCCTGCAACGCATCTTGCCGGGCTGGGCTGCTGCTGCTTGTAGGACCCGATGCGCAACCAGGGTCCGCTGATGGCTGCGATGGCTGCGGCGCGGTTCCGACGCAGCTCGGCGGAACAGACTCCTCAGCTCTTGCTGCCGCCTGGGCGCTTGCCCGATTCGCCACTGTTGCCTTCGCGGCCGCTCGCTTTGTCGGTGGCCTGGCCACGGTCGCGCGGCGTGCCGTCGGCGCCCACGGCGTCCGTCATTCCCTCCTGGGAAGGCGGCTCCAATTCGACATCGGGCGGATGTATATCACCGGTCTTCTTGGTGTTGTCCCTGGGGTTGGTCATGGCGTACTCCTGCATGAACAGAGTGGCTCGATAGGACCAATCTACGCC
>DATNCB010000724.1:0-2820 GCA_035571715.1 Ramlibacter sp. | reverse complement strand
TGACGGCCGAGGGCCAGAAGCTGAGCGCCCCCGATTGGACCGCCGTGCTGGAGAGCTGGGTGTCCAAGTACCCGATCATCAGCATCGAAGACGGCATGGCCGAAGGCGACTGGGACGGCTGGAAGCTGCTGACCGAGCGCCTGGGCAAGCGCGTGCAGCTGGTGGGCGACGACCTGTTCGTCACCAACACGAAGATCCTCAAGCAGGGCATCGAGAAGCGCGTCGCGAACTCGATCCTCATCAAGATCAACCAGATCGGCACGCTGACCGAGACCTTCGCCGCGATCGAGATGGCCAAGCGCGCGAACTACACCGCGGTGATCAGCCACCGTTCGGGCGAGACCGAGGACTCCACCATCGCGGACATCGCCGTGGGCACCAACGCAGGCCAGATCAAGACCGGCTCGCTGAGCCGCAGCGACCGCATGGCCAAGTACAACCAGCTGCTGCGCATCGAGGAAGACCTGGGCGACGTCGCGACCTATCCGGGCCGCTCGGCTTTCTACAACCTGCGCTGACCCGATCGGGACCGCTCCGACATCTACCTTGGGCAAACGACTCATTCCGCTGATCCTGATCGTGCTGTTGCTGATCGTGCAAGGGCAGTTGTGGTTCGGACGGGGGAGTGTGCGCAATGTGTCGGCGATGCAGCGCAAGCTCGACGCGCAGAAGGCCGCCAACGCGCAGGCGCAGCAGGCCAACGAGCAGCTCGCGTCGGAAGTGCGCGACCTGAAGGAGGGCCTCGAGATGGTCGAGGAAAAAGCCCGCACGGAGCTGGGCATGGTCAAGCCCAACGAGGTTTTCGTGAACGTTTCGAAGTGAGGTGAAAGCGCCTTTCAGCACTGCGGGCCGGCGCGGCAGCTGAGGCTGATCACGCGGTCACTGGATTTTGATGCCGGTGCGCTTGATCACCGGCGTCATCACGCGCAGTTCCTGCTGCATGAAACGCTGCAGTTCCTGGCTCGAGCCCCCGATCGGCTCCATGTACTGCGCGTGCATCTTCTCCTTGACATCGGGCATGACCAGCACGGCATTGATCTCCTGGTTCATGCGCTGCACGACGTCGTTCGGCGTAGTCGCCGGCGCCATGACGGCCATCCAGGCCACGTTCTCGATCTCCGGCAAACCGGCCTCCCGCATGGTTGGGATGTCGGGCGTGAGCTGGCTGCGCTTGGCCGTGGAGACCGCCAAGGTGCGCAGCTTGCCGGCCTTGACCTGCGGCAGCACCGCGACGGCCGGCACGCACGCGAACTGCACATCGCCTTGCAGCAAAGCCAATATCGCCAGCGGCGAGGAGGCATAAGGAATGTGCACCGCATAGGTGTTGGTCTTCACCTTCAGCAGTTCCACGCCCAGCTGCGACAGGCTGCCCACGCCGGTGGAAGAGAAGTTGAACTTGCCCGGATTCTTCTTCATCGCGTCGACCAGCTCCTTGAGCGTATGGATGCCGGAGTCGGCGCGCACCGCGCACACATTCGCCTGGCCGCCCGCCAGGACCACCGGCTTCAACTCGGTGAACGGGTCGTACGGCAGCTTTTCGTAGAGCACGGTGTTGTAGACCAGCGGCCCATTGGTGCTGATAAGGTAGGTGTAGCCGTCGCCCGGCGACTTGGCGACCGCACCGGTGCCGTTGTTGCCGCCGGCGCCGGCCCGGTTTTCGATCACGACCGGCTGGCCCAGGCGCGGCGACAGCTTCTCGGAGATGATGCGCGCGGCCACGTCCGGCGACGAGCCGGCCGCGTAAGGCACCACGATCTTGATCGGACGGTTGGGCCAGGCGGCCTGCGCCAGCGCCGACACCGCCGTGCACGAGAGCACGATGGCGGCGGCAACTCGGATCGCCGTAGTCACCAGAGGCAGCCTGGAAAGCATCTTTTGGTTCATCGTTGGATCAGTTCGGTTTCCTCGAAAAGGCGTCCTTCGCCGGCCACGAAGCCGGCGACCATCGTGCGATAAATCGAGACGACGATATCGGGAAACCCGGGAAAAGCCGCGGCGTGAGGCAGCGCCAAGGCCCTGACGCGCTCGACCACTTGGGCCTGGCGCGCCGGTGCGGCCACCTGGAAGGCATCGCGCTTGAAGCGAGTGGCATCGCGCACGCAGGCCGCGCGTTCGGCCAGCAGGGCCACGATCCGCTCGTCCACGGCGTCGATGCGCTGGCGCAATTCGCCCAGCGTGCCGGCCAGTTCAGGGTAGTCGGGGTTCTTGAACCGGCGCACCGCTGGGGCGTGCACGGCGGGTTCTTGGGATGGACTCATCATGGCGAACTTTCTAAAACGGCCGGCCTATTGCACCACCGACGTCACCGGCGGCTGGTCGCCGGGCGACGTGAAGATCTGCGCCGCATCCACCGCATCGAAGCGGTATTGGCGGCCGCAGAAGTCGCAGCCCACCTCGATCTCCCCGCGTTCGGCCAGGATGCCTTGCGCCTCGCGCTGGCCCAGGCTGCGGATCATCCGGGCTACGCGCTCGCGGCTGCAAGTGCAGGAAAAACGCGGCGTCTGCGGCTCGAAGCGCAATAGCTTCTCTTCCCAGAACAGCCGCCGCAGCACGGATTCGATGTCCAGCCCCAGCAGCTCCTCGCGCGTGAGGGTTGACGCCAGCGTGGCGATGCGGTTGTAGTGCTCGTTAAGGCCGATCTCGTCTTCGTTCGCCTGGCTGACCATCGAGCCGGCGAGATTGCCTTCGCCTTCGAGCGGCAGGCGCTGGATCAGCAGGCCGGCGGCCACCTTGTCGTCGGCGGCCAGCACCAGCTTGGTGTCCAGCTGCTCCGACTGCAACATGTAGTGCTCCAGCACGTCGCTCAATTTTTCGAGTTTC
>DATNCB010000723.1:0-11266 GCA_035571715.1 Ramlibacter sp. | reverse complement strand
GTGCAGCAGAAATGGGCCGCCGCCACGCCCGAGTTCCGCAACCTGCCGGGTTTTGCGGAATGCTTCCTGCCGTGGGGCCGCGCGCCCGAAGTGGGCGAGCTGTTCCAGTTCAAGGCCGCCGCCCGCGGACTGCGTGCGATTGCCGAGACCCAGGGCAAGGCGTATTACGGCGGCGAGATCGCGCGGGCGATCGAGAAATTCGCGGCGGCCAACGGCGGCAGCATCACCGCCACGGATTTCGCCGCCTACCAGCCCGAATGGGTCAAGCCGATCGGCAAGGACTATCGCGGCTACACGCTGCATGAGATCCCGCCCAACGGCCAGGGCATAGCGGCGCTGATCGCGCTGGGCATCCTGCAGAACTTCGACGTCGCCGAGTTGCCGGTGGACGGCGCCGATTCGCAACACCTGCAGATCGAAGCGATCAAGCTGGCTTTTGCCGATGTCTACAAGTATGTCGCCGAGCCTTCCAGCATGAGCGTGACGCCAGAACAGATGCTGGACGACCGGTATCTGGCCGGCCGGGCCAGGCTGATCGACATGAAACGGGCGCAGGACTTCGGCGCCGGCAACCCGGTCAAGGGCGGCACGATCTATCTCACCGCCGCCGACGAGAACGGCATGATGGTCAGCTTCATCCAAAGTAACTACATGGGGTTCGGCTCGGGCTGCGTCGAGCCCACTTTCGGCATCAGCCTGCAAAACCGCGGCCACGGTTTCAGCCTGGACGCGGGACCCAACCAGGTCGCACCCCGCAAGCGGCCGTTCCACACGATCATCCCGGCATTTCTGACGAAAAATGGCGAACCCGTCATGAGCTACGGTGTCATGGGCGCCAACATGCAGCCGCAGGGCCACATGCAGACTTTGGTGCGCATGCTCGATTACAAGCAGAGTCCGCAAGCCGCGTGCGACGCACCGCGTTGGCGCTACAACGCAGGGCTGGCGATCAACGCGGAGCAGCAGATGGACAAGGCCACCTTGCAGGAGCTTTCAAATCGCGGCCATCGCATCGAAGTACTGCACGACAACTACCAGGATTTCGGCGCGGGCCAGTTCATCTGGCGCACCGGAGATCCGAAAGTGGAAGGCTATGTTGCCGCGAGCGATTCGCGCCGCGACGGGCTGGTCGCCGGTTTCTGATTCTCACAATTTAACTGTTGATTTCTGGCAAATGTCACGGCGGGACCCTTGTCGGGTCCTTGCCTGCGCGCGTACCCTGTTGAATGTTGTAACAAAAACTGTACAGAGGAGTCGTTATGAGATCAAAGAACATCGCGTTGGCGATTGCACTCATCGCATGCGCCTGCGCCGCCTCGGCACAGGACAAATGGGTGATCGGGCAATCGGCGCCGCTGACGGGCGGCAATGCCCAGTTCGGCAAGGACATCCGCGACGGGGCGCTCGCGTATTTCGCGATGCTCAACGCGAAAGGCGGCGTCCAGGGCAAGCCGATCGAACTGGTGACGCTGGACGACAAGAACGACCGCAAGCAAGCGGGCGTGAATACCAAGACGCTGCTTGAAAACAGGAACCTTCTGGCCCTTTTCGGCTACGCATCCGCGACTCTCAGCCTCGACGCGCTGCCGCAGGCTGAGGCCAAGGATGTCACTTTTTTCGCACCGTTCTCCGGCGCCAATCCGGTTCGCGTGAACAACCCCGTGCTCTTCACCGTGCGCGCCTCGTACGGCGAGGAGATGGAGAAGATCCTCAACTTCTGGGTGAGCCTGGGCCTCAAGAGAGTCACCGTGGTTCATTACGAGGATGAAGTGGGCAAACAGAACCTCGAAGTGGTTGTGAAGTACCTGAAGAAACTCAATCTCGCGCCGCAGGCACTGCCGCTCCAGCGCAACGCGCAGGTTGGCAAGGCGGAGGTGCAGGCCTTGATGGCGCAACAACCCGACCTGGTGCTCAGTACCGTGTTGTCGGGCGCCGCCGCCCAGCTTCAAAAGGGATTGGTGGCAGCAAACCGCATCGTGCCCACCTCCAGCCTGTCGTTCATCGGCGCCGACCAGTTCATGGTGGCGGCCGGGCCGAGCGCCGCGGGCGTGTCGATCACTCAGGTCGTGCCGAACCCCACCTCCTCGATCCCCGCGGTGCGCGAATGCGCGAAGGCGCTGGAGGCGGCCGGCATCAAGACGCCGATGAACAGCACCCAGCTAGAGGCCTGTTTCGGTGCGAAGGTACTGGCCGAGGGCATCCGCCGCGCCAAGAAGCCCGTCAACGCAGCCAGCGTGCGCGAGGCGTTGACGAACCTGGGCAGCTACGATCTTGGCGGCTTCCGGATCACGTTCGCCCCCGGCGCCCAGCACGGCAGCAAGTTCGTCGATCTGGCCATGGTCACTCGCGAGGGCAGGCTCGTCAGCCGCTGAGACGCGCGCAAAGAAAAAGGAAAAGCGCGCCGGTCACAACCGGCGCGCTTTTCGATTGGGGACTCCTACAGCGACTTCAGGTACTGCGCCAGATCGGCGATCTGCTGGGGTGTCAGTCCCAGTGCGCGCTTGGTGTTGTAGGCCTGGCCCACTGCTTCCAGCGTTGCCGCCGAGCCGTCGTGGAAGTAGGGCGCGTGCTGCCAGACACCCCTCAGCGGCGACGTGCGATACAGCTTGGTGGCTGAACGCGACGCGTAGCTGGGCGTCTCGGGCTCGGCCATCGAATCGGCAACCGGATGCAGCGTCGCATTGGCGTCGGTGAACAGGTCCCCGCTGTGGCAGGTCGCGCATTTGCCCGGGCCTTCGAACACCGTCTTGCCGCGTGCGGCGGCGGCGGCATCGAAGCTGCCGGCCGGTGGTGCCGGTGCCTTGATCGAGAGCTGGTAGGCCTGCAAGGCGGGCAGCTTGCTCGTGACCAGGTCCACGGTGCCGTTGGTGACGCTCACGCTCAGGCGCGGTTCGGTGAACGTGCCCAGGCCGCCCATCTGCGTGACCGACACGTAGCGATTCCAGTAGGCCAACTCGTCGCCGTCGCCGGTGGCGGTGACCTTGTGGATGCCGTCCAGGCCGAATGCCGGCGGAATCACCGCGGGCTTGCTCTTGCCGTCGAGATTGAAGCGCGGGTCGTACATGCCCTTGCCCCACGAGTTGTAGGCCAGTTTCTGGGCCGGCGTGACGGCCGGCGACAGTGCAATGATGGCGCCGGGATTGAGATCGCGGTTGGGCCAGCCGTCCAGGCGCTTGCCGATGCCTGGCGCGAACGAGTTGTCCACCGTCGAGTGGCACAGCGCGCAGGTGACGCCAACGCTGACCAGTGTGTCCTTGCCGCCGATCGTCTGGACCGTTCCCTGAAGGCCGACCACTGCATTCAGCTTCAGCAGCGTC
Organism: Ramlibacter sp.; assembly: GCA_035571715.1. Taxonomy (GTDB): domain Bacteria; phylum Pseudomonadota; class Gammaproteobacteria; order Burkholderiales; family Burkholderiaceae_C; genus Ramlibacter. The sequence continues at coordinate 7,949 of DATNCB010000723.1, read as the reverse complement.
ACCGTCGTGGCGGGTAGCGTCAGATCGACGCTGCCGTTCTGGATGCCCGCGACCACCGCCGCCGGCAAAGCCTCGGAATCGACCTTCAGGCCCACCGACAACGCCGTATTGGGAGAGATGCCGGTACTGATCACTTCGTGCATCCGCAGCTTGTCGGTCCATTGCGCTTCGTCGCCGAAGGTGTCGAAACGGAAGATCTGCTTGCCTTGCGCAGCCAGCGCGGCAGGATCGGGCGAGTCGGACGAGCCGCCGCACGCGCTCAACGCGGCCGTCACGGCGCAGATCGCGGCCAACACGGGCAGGGTTTGCGCCAGCTGGCGCCCTCGGGAGTTTCTAGCATTCATCACGACGTCCTTTCTTGTTTGGGGTGGAATCTGTCGTTAGATGCACCCCGGGGGAAAAACGTGACAGGACGCAGCGAACAACACACACACAGTGCTCGCTGCCTCAGACCCGGTCCGTGCGCTGGCGTACCGATGGCAGCCGGGCACGTAGGCGAAAGTCGTGCGATACGGTCAGCCTTTGCCGTCAATGAAAAGCGCCCCGAAGGGCGCTTGGTCATTGTCTTAGGGACAGGTCGTGACGCCCCAATAACTAGGCGTCCACTCGGGCGGTGAGTTCAAGTTCCACACCGTCGCGCTGATCGGCAACGCGACGTAGTATTGGCCGAGGCGGGTGACCTTGTCGCCAGGCATGTACCGGGTCGTGCCGACCCACTGCGGGTACGGCACGCACGCGCCGGTTGGCGCCGAATTGAAGGTCCCCGTGACGGCCTGGTTGGCGTTCATCGTCACCGTGCATGTCCCGGTGCCGGTACACGCGCCGCTCCATCCAGCAAAGACTCCGCCGGTCGCCGCCGTTGCCGTCAGCGTGACGGTTCCGCCGCCGGCGAACGCAAAGCTGCATGCAGCGCCGCAACTGATGCCGGCCGGATTGCTCGTGATCGTTCCGGTGGTCGTGGCCGTGCCGTTCTTGCTGACCGTCAGCGTAAACGTCGACGAGCCCGGTGGCGGGGTCGTGCCGCTCGGTGGGCAGGGCGTGAGGGACCAATAGGTGGGGGTCCACTCGGGCGGTGAGTTCAGGTTCCATACCGTTGCGCTGATGGGCAAGGCGACGTAGTACTTACCCAGCCGCGTGACCTTGTCGCCAGGCAAGTACCGGATCGTGGCGCTCCAGTCCGGATAGGGCACGCACACCGTGCCACCGCCGGTGCCCGCCGCAACCGTGAACGGCACAACACCGGACAAGCTCCCGTCCGGGTTGGCCACCGAGACATTGGCTGTGCCTGCGGCCGCGATGTCGGCAGCAGCGATCGCGGCCTTGACCTGGGTGGCGCTGACGAATGTAGTGGTACGGGGCACGCCATTCCAGCGTACGACGGCGCCTGAAACGAAGTTGCTGCCGTTGACAGTGAGCGTGAAGGCTGGACCGCCCGCGGTCGCTGTGCTTGGCGACATCGAGCCGAGCGTTGGGGCAGCGGCAGGAGGCGGAGGTGGAGGAGGAGGCGGCGGCGGAGGCGCAGTGCCGCTCGCGCCTATCTTCAAGATGCTGCCCACGGATGGAACGCCATTGCCGTTGAGGATGAACAGCATGTAGTGCCCCGGAGGTGCAAGGTTCGCGTTGGCTATGTTAGTGATGTTCAGGCTGCCGGTTCCTGCCGTGAATTGCAGGTCGTTCAGGCGCTGGTTCTGGTCGAACGAATGGGTCGGGGAAGGCAGCCGCATCAGCGTCACTCTCTTGATACTGGCGGCGTCCGGACTCTGTACCGAAAATTGCTGGCCGTAAGTGAGCGACGCCGGAACCGCACTCATGGCCGGGCGTGCGCCCTTGAACAGGTACGGTGGGGAAAAGACCTCGACATCGGGAACGCCGTCGCCGCCGAACGTGATCACACGTCCGTCCGGTATCAGGAAGGCTGAGGAGTGGTAAAGCCTGGGCACCGTTGCGCTCGCCATCATGGTCCAGGTCTCGGAGGCCGGGTTCCACAATTCCGAGGTAAAAACAGCGGTCGTCGTGTTGTTGGGCCCCGGACCCGACGTGCCACCGTTCACGAACACAGTGCCGTCGGGCAGCAGGGTGGCGTCGAGATGGCGCCGGGCGACGCTCATCGACTGGACCGCCCGCCATGCCGGTGCGGCAGCGTTCAGGTCGATCACCTCGGCGAACGGGACTGGCGGGTCCCCGCCTCCGACCACCATGATCTTGCCCGGCGCGTACATGACCGATGAAACGCCGTCGCGCCAGCCGTACACGCGCCATCCGATATCGCTCCAGCTGCCGGTGCCGCTCGTGTCCAGCGCGCGGGTGAAGTTCATCGGGGCGACGTCGACCACCTTGCCGTTCGGGGCCAGAAACATATTGGGATAAAGGTTCTGGACCAGCTGTGCACCAGTCAGGTCGCGCCATGTATTGGTTGCCACCTGGTACACCTGCGGAAGCGTGTCGGGGCCGGCGGTGGTATCCATCTGGCCCGACACCACGAGCGCATCGCCATTGGCCAGGGTCGTCACGGTCGGATACCAGCGTCCGGCATTCATGTCCGGAATCCTGGTCCAGGTGTTCGTCGCCGGGTCGTAGATGCTCGCGTTCGGAAGCCCGACGAAGTCGGCGATATGCCCGCCGGGGACGAGCAACCGCCCGTCGCCAAGATACGACTGTCCGGCGCAAAACTGGTCATATCCCGGACTCGGCAGCGCACTGGCGCCCGTGACCGGGTCCCACAAGGTGCGATTCTGGTCTCTGCCCCAGACGATGACCTTGCCGTTAGGCAGGAAGGTTTGATGGACGGGCGCGAACGGGAGATTCGCCAATTTCGCCCATTGGCCGGTCACGCTGGCTTGCGCGCTCGCGGCGCCGGGTGACAACAGGCAGGCGCCCAACAGGGCCGACAGCACGGCAGCAAGGCATCGACGGGTATTCACTGGCCGCCTCCTGAACGCGTGAGCAGGAAGACCCGGACGGGAAGGTCGTGCGCCTCGTCGTGCGAGTGGGGACCGGAGTGTTTCGCACCCGTGACGTCGTGCCCCGTTGCGAGGATCATGCCCGAGTTGTTGATGCCCACGGCCTTGGTCAGCAGAAAGGATGACGGGGGAATCAGAGCGTTCAAATCCTGCATTCCGCCGCTGCGCGTCCACAGGAATGCCCGGCTGCCCTCGACGCTTTCGGTCGTGGACGAGCCGACCACGTCACCGGCGTCGTTGCTGTCGAATGCCTGGCTGAAGTCCCCACCTGGAAGCGTGCCGAGGTCGACAACTATCCCTGCGGCTGCAGGCCATAACGTCGCCCGTCGCGCGCCCGATGCGGGGGCCGAGTAGCCGACCGCGTCTCCGCGCGCGTTGATCGCGTTGGCCTCGCCAGTGACGTGACCGGCAAGCAGCACCAGCTGGTTCGCGGGCTGCCCGAGCTGCCACAAGACGGGGCGTTGAACGCCGGCGACGCGCACGACTCCCGTCACATCGCCGCGCGCGTTGATTCCGGTCGCTCGACCGCGCGACATGGCCGAGGTCACCGGCAATGCCGCTGGCGTACCGTTCGCATCCCAGATGACGGCGCGCTGCCCGCCGGTCCCGCTCGAGAAGCCGACCGCCTGGCGCAGCTTGTTCACCGCGTAGCCGGCGCTGGCGGTATCGCCCGGCAGCGGCGGCAGTTCCTTCACTGGTCCTGCGGCTGCGCCGATAAATGCACGCATGGCGGTGGCCGTGTTGGCGCTACCGACGAAGTCCCCCGCATCGTTCAACCCGAATATGGCCGAGTCGTCCGTTTCGACCGCCAGTCCGGGAATCTCCTGGGCTTTGGCGCCGCCGCGCAGCAGAAGCCCGCGGCGGCCGCGGTCTCCGTTCCTGTCGGAAATTTCTTTGCCTGATCCGGCGGCCTGGCCCGCACTGTTGGGGCCGTGAATGACCGTGGGCAAGCTCGGCGTGAACGAGGCAAGGTCAACAACGGTGTAAGTTGCCGCGGCCGCGTTGCCGCCAACAAGCGAGATCGCCGCCATGAACAGGAAACCCGTTCGTTTCAGGAACTCGCGGGCGGGACAAAACCAGTCATGCCGACTCATACGCCATCCCTTTCGATCCCTCTCGAGCTGAGCCTGAAAGGAATCCAACTGCTGAATTTCGTCGAACTATTTTGTGGAAACGAGTTTCGGCGTGGAGGCGGTTTGAGGTAAGTTTGAATTGCAGGCGTGACTGTGCCGTTTACATGCTGCCACTTTGTTAATGTATTGGCGCTGCCGCGACGCGATTGGTGGAACTTCTGCCTAGCGCTGTGCTATGAAGACGGCCGCGTCGCCGCCCAATTTGCTCGTCAATGCGGCGGCCTGCTCGAGGATCACTGCTTTCATGGCCGCTGCCGCGGAGTCGGTGAAGCGCGACTCGGGACCGGAAAGCACGAGCGCGCCGACCAGCGCGCCGTCGACTCCGAACACCGGGCAAACCACGGCGCCGGCGCCGGCGACCCGCTTGCTCTGCCGGGCCACCACGACGAGTTCGCGCCGCACGGTCGCGTGTTTCGTACCCGGCGCGCCGAGGAACGCCGAAAGCACGCGCGAGCCGGCGCTGTCGTCGATCGGAAAAGTGTCGCCCTCGGAGACGCCGGCATCGCGGATGGGACGCGGCGACTCGACGCGGTACAAGCAGGTGTCGCGATCGCCGTCACGGACATAGAACGAAGCGGTCTCGCCGCTGCGCGCTACCAGTTCGCGCAGCACCGGAAGCACCATGTCGGCCAGCCGGAACGACTGTTGATAGCGCCGTCCGAGCTGGAACACCGCCGGCCCGAGCCGATAGCGGCCGTCGTCGAGGCGCTGCAGGAACCCCAGCCTCAGCAGTGACGCGCACAAGCGCAGAATCGTGCTCTTGTAAAAGCCGGTGGCACCGGCCAGTTCCGCCAGCGACAAGGTGCCCGCGCCGGTGCTGAACGCGTCGAGCACCGAAAGGCCTCGCTCCAGGGCGGCCACGCCGGATTCGGCCGGAACCGCCGGTTGCCTTGCCGCTTTCGTCTTGTTGGTCATCGTGGTTTTCCCGAGGAACTGGGCCGGACGCTTGACTTGCACGGAGAGCCCGCGTACTGTTGTACCATAAATTCAGAATGGCGTTCTGGTGAACAGAACGAACGCCACGAACGCAGGACCGATCTTCTCCCTTCCAATCCTTACCGGAGTACCTCAATGGCCACATCGACGGGAGACCCCCGCGACAAAGACATGCGCAGCTGGATCGCCGACCTCGAGGCGGCCGGCGAACTGATTCACATCGACAAACCGGTGGACCCGCTGACGCAAATGGGTTCGCTGCTGTACCAGTCGCGCGAAAAGGCGTTGCTGTTCGGCAACCTGCCCCATGGCTGGCGTTCGCTCGGCCAGGCGCCGGCGAACTTCCGGCACGCCGCATTGGCGTTCGGCGCGCCGCAGGAAGAAGTGGTGCCGATGATCGCCAAGCGCATGGGCCAGCTGATCAAGCCCGTGATGGTCGATGACGGTCCGGTCAAGGAAGTCAAGCTGAAGAAAGGCGAATTCGACCTGACGCAGCTGCCGGTGCACATCGCCGGCAAGCTCGATGGCGGGCCGGTGATCGGCTCGGGCCTGGTGGTCACGAAGGACCCGGATACCGGGCAGCGCAATGTGAGCTTCCACCGGCTGCAGATCAAGGGGCCGAACAAGTCCGGCATCCTGCTGGTGCCGCGCCACACGTGGAAGAACTATCAGAAATACCAGGACCGCAACGAGCCCATGCCCGTGGCGATCTTCATCGGCCACCACCCGCTCTACTACATGGCCGCGGCAACGACGGCCGCCTACGGCCTGGACGAATTCGAGATCGCCGGCGGCTACCTCGGCAAAGCAGTGCCACTGGTCAAATGCGAGACCGTCGACCTCGAAGTGCCGGCCAACGCCGAAATCGTGCTCGAGGGTTTCATTCCGCCCCATATCCGCGAGGACGAGGGACCGTTCTCGGAGTTCCAGGACTACTACGCCACCGGCACCGGCAAGAACCCGATCATCGAATACACCTGCATGACACGCCGCCGCGACGCGATCTTCAAGAACCTGCAGAACGGTTCCGAGATGGAAGGCTGCGTGTTCCACAAATTGCCGATGAGCGCGACCATCTACCGGCGCCTGAAGGATGTCGGCGGCGGTCCGATCCTGCACAACGTGATGATTCTTCCGGGCATCTTCGCCGTCGTCGTGCAGATGACGCCGCGCGCCTATGGCGAGGGCAAGAACCTGCTGCTGGCCGCGCTTTCGTCCGAGTACCAGCACCCCAAGATCGCCATCGCCGTGGACCAGGACGTGGACATCTTCAACCCGGCTGAAATCCTGTGGGCGATGGCCACGCGGGTCGATCCCGACAAGGACGTCGTCATCATTCCGGGCACGCACAACCACGCGATGGATGCCGCGCTCACCGAACTGGGCGCCCCGGGCACCGGCCTGTGGCAGCGCTTTGGTTCCAAGATGCTGATCGACGCCACGGCGCCGCCGCCGGCCGACGTTGCCGCCCGCGCCAACTTCGAGCGCATCCAGCCGTTCCATCCGGAGTTGAAGCTGGCCGATTTCGCGGCCGAGCAGTCGCAGGAGATCATCCGGAACATGTCGTCCGTGTTCTTCGGCTCCAAGATGCTGAAGAAAGACTAGGAAAGAGGCTGCATGTTTACCCTGAAGAAACTGCTTTGCGGTTCGGTGTTCGCCTTCGGCTTGCTCGGCGCCGCGCATGCGGCCTATCCTGAGAAGACCATCAGCATCGTGACTCCGGTGGCTGCGGGGGACGCCACGGACATCGCCGCCCGCGTCATGGCCGATGAGCTGTCCAAGCTCCTGAAGGTGTCGGTGGTGGTGGTGAACACGCCCGGCGCCGGCGGGCTGGTGGGCGCCAGCAGCGTGGCCAAGGCGGCCAAGGACGGCTACACGTTGCTGTTCACGATCAATGCGACGCTCACCTCGAATCGCATCCTGAATCCGCAGGCGGCCAGCTACGATCCGCTCACCGACTTCACGCCGCTGGGCTTGACCACGCGCACGCCGATGGTCATCGCCGCACGCAGCGACGCGCCGTTCAAGACGCTGCAGGAAATGGCGGCGTATGCCAGAAAGAACCCGGGCAAGGTCAATATCGGAACGGCCGGGGCCGGTTCGATCGGCGACTTCACGGTCCAGATCGCGAGCTCCCAGACCGGATCGGACATGGCAATGGTGCCGTTCAAGGGTGCGGCCCCGTCCGTGACGGCGCTGCACGGCGGCCATATCGAAGGCGCGGCCGTCGCGTTGGGTTTGCTGGCGACTCACCTGAAGAGCGGTGCGTTGCGCGGTCTGGTGACCTCGAACAAATCGCCGGAGTTCCCGACCATCCCGACGATGACTGACTTGGGCTACTCGCAGAACCTGCTGGGCGTGTGGCTGGCGTTCTTCGCGCCCGCCGGCGTGCCCGCCGAAGTCAGCCGGGTGCTCATACCGGCGATCGAAAAAGTCGCCAGGGATCCAGCCGTCGCGGCGAAACTTGCTACTCTTGGCGTCGTGCAGGACTACGAGTCGCCCGAGAAGCTGCAGGCCGAAATTCGCGCCGAGCAGGCCATCGTCGAGGAGATGATCAGGAAGGCGCGGCCGGCAAAGCAGTAGCAATCTTTCAAGGAGCCTTTCGATGAATCTGCCTTTGGTGGTCGCAATCACCGGCGCCACCGGCGTCATCTACGGTGTCGAGTTGCTGCGGGTGCTCAAGGACCTGGGGCAGCCCGTGCACCTGATCCTCAGCGAAGCGGCCGGCCTGAACCTGGCCATCGAGACCGAGTACACGCTGGACGAGGTGCGCGCGCTCGCCACCGTGGTGCACAACAACCGCGACGTCGGCGCCTCGGTGGCCAGCGGCTCGTTTCGTACGCGCGGCATGATCGTCGCGCCCTGCACCGTCAAGACTCTGTCGGCGATCGCCAATTCATTCACCTACAACCTGGTGGTG
>DATNCB010000722.1:0-2558 GCA_035571715.1 Ramlibacter sp. | reverse complement strand
ACCGCGCATCGGATCAACTACGTCCACAACCTGTTCCAGAACGGAGCCGCCACGCTGTCGGGCCTGGTCGAGATGTACTACGAGCGGGTGCGGCGCGGCGAGCTGCCGAAATCCAAGGACATTACCTTCGTGATGGTGACCGGCGACGGCGGTATGGACATTGGCATGGGCGCGGCCCTGGGCGCCGCCCACCGCAACCATCGCATGATCATCCTGGAGTACGACAACCAGGGCTACATGAATACGGGCGCGCAGCTGTCGTACTCGACGCCGTTCGGGCACCGCACCTCGACCAGCGAAGTCGGCGGCGCCCTTCCCGGCAAGCGCTATCACCACAAGGATACGGCGCAGATCTTCGCGTCGTGCCACCTGCCCTACGTGTTCACCGCCAGCGAAGGCTATCCCGAGGACTTGATGCGCAAGGTCGCCAAGGCGCAGTGGTACGCCAAGCGCGAAGGCCTCGTGTACGGCAAGATCCTGTCGTTCTGCCCGCTGAACTGGCGCACCGCCGACGACGCGGCGCAGCCGGTCTTGCAGGCCGCGCTGGACTCGTGCTTCTTCCCGCTGTACGAAGTCGAACACGGCCACACCACCCTCACCTACGATCCCGAGGCCGCCGGACGGCGCAAGCCCGTGGGCGACTGGCTCAAGATGATGGGCAAGACCAAGCATCTCGTGGCACCGGCCAACGCGCAGGCGCTGCAAGGAATCCAGGGCGAGGTGGACCGCCGCTGGAGCCGCATCAAGGCGATGCACGAACACCCGCTGCTGTAAGCGAAGGAGTCTGCTCTCATGACCCGAATCCTGGAAACTCGACTTCTCACCCCGGTCACCAAATACTTCCGGCTGGACGCGCCGCTTATCGCGGCATCCGCGCGGCCCGGCCAGTTCGTCATGCTGCGCGTGCGCGACGGCGGCGAACGCATCCCGATCACCATCGCCGACTACGACCGCCAGGCCGGCACGATATCGATCGTGGTCCAGCAAGTCGGCGCCACGACGACGCTGATCTGCGCGCTCGAAGCGGGTGACGACCTGCTGGACGTGGTCGGCCCGCTCGGCAGCCCGATCGAAATACCGGAAGGCGCGCATGTTTGCGGTGTCGGCGGCGGCTTCGGCTCGGCCGTCCTGCTCGGCCTGATGCGCGAGCTAAGCGCCAGCGGCCATCGCACCACGGCGATCGTTGGCGCGCGCAACAAGGATCTGCTGATCCTGGCCGACGAGCTCAAGAAATCCTGCGACTGGCTGGCGATCTGCACCGACGACGGCTCCGAGGGCTTCAAGGGCTTCGTCACGCAGCAGCTTCAGAAGTTCATCGAAGGCGAAGGCCCGGGCCGTCCGGACTACGTTGTGGCGATCGGCCCGATGGCCATGATGCGCGCAGTCGCCGAGACGACCCGCGGACCGAAAGTGAAGACGCTCGTGTCGATGGACCCGCTGATGGTGGACGGCACCGGCATGTGTGGCGGCTGCCGGGTCATGGTCGGCGGCAAGGCGCAGTTCGCCTGTGTCGATGGTCCGGCGTTCGACGCCCACGAAGTCGATTTCGAAGTCGCCATGCGCCGCAACAAGGCCTATGTGAAAGAGGAAAAAGTCGCGCTCGAACGAGTCAACTGCGCCCGATCAGCCGTCAAGGAGATGCACTGATGCCAGTCAAACGCTCAGACAAGACGCCGATGCCGGTGCGGGACGCACAGCTTCGCGCGCACGATTTCAACGAGGTGAATGCGGGCTACACGCAGGCGCATGCGATGTTCGAGGCGGAGCGGTGCCTGCGCTGCCAGGATCCGGTGTGCGTCGACGGCTGCCCCGTCAACATCCCGATCCCGCAGTTCATCCATGCGATCGCCGCCGGCGACATGCCCGGCGCCGCCAAGATCCTGCGCAGCGCCAATCCGCTGCCTTCCATTTGCGGGCGCGTGTGCCCGCAGGAATCGCAGTGTGAGTCGGAATGCCATTTGCTCAAACGCTTCAATCCGGTGGCGATCGGCCACCTGGAGCGCTATGTGGCGGACTGGGAGCGCAGGCAGCCGATCGCCGCCAACGTGAACGTGACGCGCGGCGAAAAGATTGCCGTCATCGGCGCCGGCCCGTCGGGCCTCGTCTGTGCCGGCGAACTCGCGCGGCTCGGCTATTCAGTCACGATCTATGAGGCGCTGCATGCGCCCGGCGGCGTGCTGCGCTACGGCATCCCGGAGTTCCGGCTGCCCAAGGCCATCCTTGACTGGGAAATCGACGTGCTCAAGGCAATGGGCGTCGAGATCGTCTGCAACGTCGTCATCGGCCGCACGCTGGCGATGGACTACCTGTTCGAGAAGATGGGTTATGCGGCGGTGTTCATCGGCACCGGTGCCGGCCTGCCGCAATTCCTGGGCATTCCCGGTGAAAACCTGAACGGCGTCATGTCGGCCAACGAATTCCTGACCCGCATGAATCTCATGCGCGGCTATCAGTTCCCCGAAACCGACACGCCGCTCAAGGTGGGCAAGCGCTTTGCCGTCATCGGCGCCGGCAACACGGCGATGGACGCAGTGCGCTCGTCGCTGCGCCTGGGCGCG
>DATNCB010000721.1:0-3660 GCA_035571715.1 Ramlibacter sp. | reverse complement strand
GGCCAGGGCGCCGACGCGGTGCGCCTGTGCCTGTACCGGATCGATTCGCCGCACCCGGTGCGAGATCACATCCGCGCCGGCGACGTCCTGCCGCTGGAGCGCGGCACCGGTGGCCGCGTGCTGACGGCGTTCGACCCGGCTCGCGCCAGGGGCGGCAGCGCCGCCGACCGCAAACTGCTCGCCGCCATCCGCGAACGCGGCTACTACGCGGCGACCGGCGACCGGCTGGCGGAGGTGGCCGGCATTTCAGCGCCGGTGTTTCACGCGGACGGGACGCTGGCGGCCGCCGTCACGCTGACCATGCCGACCCATCGCTATGACGAACGTTATGTGAAACCGGTGCTGGAGGCGGCGCGCACGCTGAGCGGCAACGTGTGATGGCATTCCGCCTGATCAATGCGTGAGCGACCGGCCCGCCCTCGCAGGCTTGCCGGCGGTCGCGGTCCGGGGCTTCTTCCGCTTGTGTGCGGCCGTCCGCCTGGCTTTCGCCTGCACGGCAACGGCAGGGGCAATCGGCGCGGGTGCCGGTGCAGGTGCCGCCGCCGGTGCCGCCGCCTCGAGGCTGGCGACCAGCGCCATCAGCTTGCGGTGCTCCTCGACCACGTAGTCGCCCAGGTCCGCCACGTCCGGCACCGCCCTTCGGCAGGCGGTCAGGCCAAACTCCACGGCGCCGTTATAGCTTTGCACGGTCATGTTCAGCGCCACCCCGTGTGTCGCGATCGACACCGGGTACCACTCGGCCAGCTTCGCGCCCGCGAAGTACAGCGGGAACTGCGGGCCCGGAACGTTGGAGATGGCCACGTTCACCAGCGGCGGCAGGCGGTCGGCCAGGTGCGTGCGTCCATACAGCGAAGCCAGGCCCGACATCAGCCAGGGCGCGCCGAACGAAGGGAAGTCCATCGGGATGGCCGCCTTGATGCTGCCGGTGAGCTTCTTGCCGGCATCGGACGACGCATGGATGGCCATCAGCCGCTCGATCGGATTGTCGATGTGCGTGGCCAGGTTCACCAGCATCATCGTGACCTGATTGCCGGAGTCGGTGTTGCCCGCGTCGCGCAGAGAAACCGGAACGGCCGCGATCAAGGGCTTCTCGGGCAGGCCATCGTAATCGGCCAGATAGCGCCGCAGCGCCCCGGCGCAGATGGCCAGCACGACGTCGTTCAGGCTGGCGCCGCTGCGTTTGGCCATCCCCTTGATTTCGGCCAGCGGCAGCGAGCGCGCGGCGAACGCGCGCTGGTTGGTCACGGCCACGTTCAGCTGTGTCCTGGGCGCGGTCTGCCAGCCCTTGGGCAGGCCGAAGTGGCGCTTGCCGTCTTCTTCCGATACCGGGTAGAAAATGTTGGCCAGTGCCCGGGCCATGGTGGGCAAGGTCTTGACCAGCTGGATGTACTGCTGCACGGCGTTGCTGAGGCCGGCGCCCGCCAGCTCGGCGACGCCCAGCTGGGCGCGGTGGGTGTGCTTGCGCGCCCGCGGCTTCTTGATCGGGTCCGCCGTCGCTGTGGCCGTGAACAAGGCCTTGGTCACCGCAACGCCCGCCTGGCCGTCGATGGTCGAGTGGTGCATCTTGTTGTAGATGGCGACCTGGCCCGTGGCCAGGCCTTCGATCACATAGATCTCCCACAGCGGCCGGCTGCGGTCGAGCAGCGACGAGTGCAGCCGCGCAACATAGCGTTCGAGCTGGGCACGAGTGCCCGGCCGCGGCAGGATGACGTGGCGCACGTGGTAGTCCAGGTCCATATCCTCGTCGTCCACCCAGACGGGATTCGCCAGCTCGAAGGGCATCAGTTCCAGCTTGCGCTGGAACACATCCGCCAGGTGCATGCGCTCGCCCATGTAACGCTTGACGTCTTCGTAGAAATCCCCCGTGTAGCCGGCGGGCAAGTCCAGTATCTGCATGCTGCCTACATGCATTGGCATCTCGGGCGATTCGAGGTGCAGGAACGAGGCGTCCATGCCGCTGAGGTGGTTCATTCGGGTGCTCCTGGGCCGCTATTCCACAAGGCTACTCCTGCGGCGAGGATCGCGATAGGCACCGCGCCGTCGCAGACACCCGACCAGGGCCGGGCCTGGTGGGGTCGATTACCATCATTCAAGTTGCGGATAAAACACTTCAGCGGTTCTCAATGCCGGGCAAAGTATCAAATAAAGTAGAGCCATGGAAAAACCCAAGGCTGTCTTGTTCGATGCCTATGGCACGCTGTTCGATGTTTACAGTGTCGGCCTGTTGGCCGAGCAGCTGTTCCCGGGCCACGGCAACGCTCTGGGCGTGCTGTGGCGCGACAAGCAGATCGAATACACGCGGCTGGTGACGACCAGCAACCATGGCGAGCATTACCAGCCGTTCTGGCATCTGACGCGCGCCGGTTTGCGCTACGCCTGCAAGCGGCTGGCGCTTGAACTCACGAGCGAGCGCGAGGAGCGGCTGATGAACCAGTACCGCCACCTCTCCGCGTTCCCCGAGAACAAGGAAGTGCTGTCGGCCCTGAAGGCCAGGGGCGTCGCGACCGGCATCCTGAGTAATGGCGACCCGCAGATGCTGGGCGCGGCCGTGCGCAGCGCCGGACTCGAGGGCTTGCTCGACCACGTGCTCAGCGTGGACGGCTTGCGCAAATACAAGACCCATCCCGACGCTTACGCGCTGGGGCCCCACGCGACCGGACTGGAAGCCAGACAGATCGCTTTCGTCAGCTGCAACGCCTGGGACGCGCTGGCCGCGACCTGGTTTGGTTATCGAACGCTGTGGGTCAATCGCTACCAACTGCCTTTCGAGGAACTGGGCACCCAGCCCACGCGCACCGGAACCAGCCTGCGCGATGTCCTCGCCTTTTTCTAAAACCACCCATTTGACCGGAGAGAAATCATGACAGCACGCACCCGCGTCCACGGCCTGGAAGTTGCCACCGACCTGCACCGCTTCATCGAGGAAGAGGTGCTGCCCGGCAGCGGTGTGGACAGCGCCAGATTCTGGAAGGGGTTCGACGCGATCGTGTCCGACCTCGCGCCGAAGAACATTGCGCTGCTGGCCGAGCGCGATCGCCTGCAAAGCGAGCTGGACCGCTGGCACAAGGCCAATCCCGGACCGATCAGGGACATGGCCGGCTATCGCGGATTTCTGGAAAAGATCGGCTACCTGGTGCCGCCGCCGGCCGGTGCCAAAGCCACGACGGCCGATGTCGATGCCGAGCTCGCACTGCAGGCTGGACCGCAATTGGTCGTGCCGATCCTCAACGCCCGCTACTCGCTGAACGCCGCCAATGCGCGCTGGGGCTCGCTTTACGACTCGCTCTATGGCACCGACGTGATTGCCGAAACGGAGGGCGCGGAGAAAGGCAAGAGCTACAACCCGGTACGCGGCGCCAAGGTGATCGCGTTCGCGCGGGAGTTCCTGGACCGGTCGGCGCCGCTCGCCGCCGGCTCCCACAAGGATGCTGCCGCCTACAAGGTCGAAGGCGCCAAACTCACCGTGAGCCTGAAGAACGGTTCATCGAGCGGCCTGAAGGACGCGGCGCAGTTCATCGGCTATCAGGGCGATGCCGCGGCACCCTCGTCGGTGCTGCTGCGCAATGACGGGATCCACGTCGACATCCAGATCAATCGCAACACGCCAATCGGCAAGGCCGACGCCGCGGGGATCAGCGACCTGATCATCGAAGCCGCGCT
>DATNCB010000720.1:0-2102 GCA_035571715.1 Ramlibacter sp. | reverse complement strand
CTACACGCTTTTCCCCTGGCTCACCGTGCTGCAAAACGTCTGCTTCGGGCTGCGCGAGAAGGGCATGGCGCCGGCGGATCAGCATGACCTGGCCCGTCAGTTCATCGCCAAGGTGGGGCTCGAGGGATTCGAAAGCCATTTCCCCAAGCAGCTTTCCGGCGGAATGCAGCAGCGCACCGCGCTGGCGCGGGCGCTGGCGAACAATCCGCGCATCCTGCTGATGGACGAGCCGTTCGGCGCGCTGGACCATCAGACCCGCGAGCTGATGCAGGAGCTGCTGGAGAGCATCTGGGAAGCCGAACGCAAGACCGTCCTGTTCGTCACGCACGACATCGACGAAGCGATCTTCATGGCCAACCGCGTGGTGGTGATGACGGCGCGCCCCGGGCACATCAAGTGCGACCTGCCGGTGCCCATCGACCACCCGCGCCACTACTCGGTCAAGACCAAGCCCGTGTTCTCCGATCTCAAGGCGCGGTTGACCGAGGAAATCCGCATCGAGGTCCAGCGCGCCGGTGGCCTGCTCGTGCCGGCGACCTGACGATTGCGTCTTTCCAATGCCAAAAAAGAGCGCTGGATTGCTCATGTACCGCCGCAGCGGCGACGGCAGCATGCAGGTACTGCTCGCCCATCCCGGCGGCCCGTTCTGGCGCGGCAAGGACGAAGGGGCCTGGACCATACCAAAAGGCGAATACCTGCCGCCCGAGGAAGCCCTGGCCGCCGCCCAGCGCGAGTTCACCGAAGAGACCGGCTTTGCCGTGACGCCGCCTTTCCTGCCGCTCGGTGAGATCGTCCAGAAAAGCGGAAAGCGCATCTTGGCCTGGGCCTTCACCGGCGACTGCGATCCGGCCCGGCTAAGCTCCAATACCTTCGAGATGGAGTGGCCGCCGCGGTCGGGACGCAAACAGGATTTCCCCGAGATCGACCGCATCGAGTGGCTTTCGCTGGACGAGGCGCGGCGCAGGATCATTGCCGCCCAGCGCCCCTTGCTCGATCGGCTGGAACAGGCGCTATAGCGCGTCCCAGCGCGCAGCCGTCCCAGAAGCAACGCCAGGAGAGTTACAGTCCGCCACATATGACCAGGATTGCCTGCGACACGGTTTCACTGCCCGGCACCCGTTGCCGCACGCCTGGTTTGCTGGTCGTCGCGATCGCGCTGCTCGCCGGCTGCGGTGCCAAGACAACGCCGGGCTGGCAGGGCTACGTCGAGGGAGAATACGTGATGGTCGCCGCACCGGCGGCCGGGCGGCTCGAACGCCGCTTCGTCGAGCGCGGCGCGCAAGTGGAGGCCGCAGCACCCCTGTTCGTGCTCGAACAGGAAAACGAAAAGGCGGCGCGGCAGGAGGCGCAGGAGCGCCTGAACAATGCACAGGCGCGGCTCGCCAACCTGGAGGGCGCGCGCCGTGGCCAGGAAATAGAAGCCGTCCGGGCGCAGCTGCGTGAAGCCACGGCGGCGCGCGATTTGTCGGCCGAACAGCTGGCGCAGCAGCAAAGGCTGTTCGTCGCCAAGTTCGTTTCGCAAGCGACGGTCGATGCGGCGCGCAGCGCGTATCAGCGCGACGTGGCGCGCGTGGCCGAAGTCACCGCGCAGCTGGGCACGGCGCAGGAATCGATTGGGCGCGAAAAGGAAATCGCCGCTGCGAAATCGGACGTGGAGGCCCAGCGCGCGGTGCTGGCCCAATCGGAATGGCGCCTCGCGCAACGCGCGGTGCAGGCGCCGGCCAAGGCCCTGGTGCAGGACACGTTCTATTCCGAGGGCGAGTGGGTCGCCGCGGGTGCGCCGGTCGTCAGCCTGTTGCCGCCTGCCGCCGTCAAGCTGCGCTTCTTCGTTCCCGAGACAGCGTTGCCGCGCATGACGCCGGGAGCCGCGGTGCAGGCAATTTGCGACGGCTGCCCCGCCCCCGTACCGGCGCGCATCACCTTCGTGTCGCGGCAGGCCGAATACACGCCGCCCATCATCTACAGCCGCGAGCAGCGTTCGCGCCTGGTGTTCATGGTGGAGGCCCGGCCACAGCCGGCGGATGCGGCGCGCCTGAAGCCGGGGCAACCGGTCGATGTCGTGATGCAGTAGCAAGGAAGCAGCGATGGAAGCCGGCGACCTG
>DATNCB010000719.1:0-7947 GCA_035571715.1 Ramlibacter sp. | reverse complement strand
GGCCTGGCCGAAGCCTCGCTGCGCCTGTCCACCCATGCCGCCGACTACCTGGGCCTGGCCGACCGCGGGCGCCTCGCGCCTGGCGCCTGGGCCGATGTGGTGGTGCTGGACCGCGACCTGCAACTGAAGGACGTGTTCGTCGAAGGAGTCTCGATTGAGCTCGCGCATGCTGCTTGAAGCGCGCGAGGCGCCCGCCGCCGTGGCCAACCAGCTGGCGCACGACGGCCGCGCCTGGCGCGATTTCGGCGCGTTGCTGCGCTCGCAATCGCCCGGCTCCCTGCTCACGGTCGCGCGCGGCAGCTCGGACTACGCGGCGCACTACGCGGGCTATCTCATCATGGCGCGCCTGGGCCGGCTGGTGACCTCGCTGCCGATGTCGCTGGTGACGCTGTATCAATCGCAGATCGCCTGCCGCGGCCTGGCTACCTTCGCGTTTTCGCAATCGGGCCAAAGCCCCGATCTGGTCGAGCCGACGCGCTATTTCCGCAGCGGCGGCGCGATCACGTCGGCCTTTGTCAACGACCCGGACTCGCCGCTGGCGCGCGCCGCGCAATGGGTGTTCGCCTTGCATGCAGGCGCGGAGTCCAGCGTGGCGGCGACCAAAAGCGTCATTGCGCAGATGGCGGCCGGCGCGCGGCTGGTGGCCGCGTGGCAAGACCACAGGGCGCTGCAGACGGCGCTGTCCGCGTTGCCGGATGTGCTCTCGCGCGCCGCCAGTGCCGATTGGTCCGCCGGCCTGGAAGAACTGAAAGAAGCCGACCGGCTGCTGGTGATCGGGCGCGGCTTGGGCCTGCCGGTGGCGCTGGAAGCCGCGCTCAAGTTCAAGGAGACCTGTGCCATCCAGGCCGAGGCATTTTCCGGCGCCGAGGTCCAGCACGGGCCGATGGCGCTCGTCGAGGAGGGCTATCCGCTGCTGGTGTTCGCGCCGCGCGGGCCGGCGCAGCCGGGGCTGTTGGCGCTGGCCGATGCGATGCATTCGCGTGGTGCGCGGGTGCTGCTGGCCGCGCCGGCCGGCACGCCGCGCACCAGCCTGCCGATTGCGCAGTCGCCATCGGAGGACCTCGATCCGATCTCCATGCTCCAGAGCTTCTATCCCATGGTCGAGGCGCTGTCACGCTCGCGCGGGCTCGATCCGGACCGGCCGCGGCATCTGAACAAGGTGACGCGCACGCAATGACGCCGGTGCGTCACTTGATCGACAAGCTCTGCGCCGCCACCGGCCAGGCTCCCTGCCCGACGACCCGGCTCTCCTGGAACGCGAGCCAGCTCTGCCGGCCGTAGTGGGGCATCGAGCGCTGCAAGGAGGCAAGCGTCGCAGCGCTGTCGGTCATCACGAAGGCAAGGGTCTTGCCATTTGCCGCGCGCGCCGTCCAGGCCTGGGCCGAGCCCTTGAGCGTGCGCTGGGCGATCGGTCTTGACGGGTCTGGTTCGAACAGGACGTCAGGCAAGCCGCCCAGGCGCAGGCTCGATAGCACTCGCGCGACGCTGTCACGGTCGCCGACGACGAGCGCCGGTACTTGAGGCGAAGACAGCAGTTCAGCCTCGGAAATCTGGCGCGGCTGCGCATCGAGCAATTGGCCCGCCAGCTCCATCGCAGGGGCGGTCCACTCGGGACTCTTGTTCGCCACGAACAGATCGGTACGCGGCGAGATGAAGATTTCGCGGAAGATGGGGGGGACGGTCTTGGGGTCGAGCCGCCGCCACAGCCGTGCCTCGGGGTCGAGCTCCACTTCCTTCGCTTCGGGCGGAACGGACGTCAATGAGGCGTCGGCGACGAGCGTTTCCCGCTCCCGCACCCGAACCTGCAGTTCGCGGATTTCTCCCGAAGCTGTCCGGATGCGCAGCGGCACCAGCAGGTCGAAAACGGTGCCGCGCTGCACCAGCTGCAAACTGCCTTTTGGCGCAGCGGCGAGCACCAGTTCAGGTGAAGAAGCCCGGGCCGTCCACTGCGCAAAGAACGCCGACAGGTCGCGGCCGGCGGCGTCGGCAAAAACTTTCTCCAAGTCCTTCCAGTTAGCGGTCTTGAACTGGTAGCGCTGCCAGAACAGCCGGAGGCCGCGCTCGAACGCCGGTTCACCGATTTCGTCGCGCACCATCAGGAACAGCATCGCCGCCTTGCCGTAGCCGATCACCGAGGAGATGCCGTGGTGGCGCGACTTGAAATCAACCAGCGATGTCTCGTTGGCGGGCGCGATGCCGGTCAAGTCGCGCAGCCAGTTCAGGCGCATCTCGCGCGCGGCCTGAACCGACTCGTCCTCCCGGAACGCGTAGTCGGCCATGAAGGTGGTCAGTCCCTCGGACCAGTTGCCGGCCGACCATTCGGGGTAGACGCTGTTGCCCCACCAGTTATGCAACACCTCGTGGCCGAGCGAAGTCGCCCGGATGAAGGGCAGGCGCAAGACGTCTCGGCCCAGGTACGTGAGGCTGGGTATGCCCAGGCCGTGCGACAGGGGACTGGAGACGATGCTGAAATCGTCGAAGGGGTAGTCGCCGATCTGGCGGCTGAACCGCTGGATGTAGCGGATGCTGTCCTGCAGGTAATCGGTGGCCAGGTCGGCAAGCTCGGGGTGAAACCAGGTCCGCACCGTCACTCGCTTGCCGTCGTCCAGTGCAAGCGACTCCTCTCTCACCTGGTAAGGGCCGGCCATGACCCAGATCCCTTCGGCGGGATGCGCGAACTCGTACTCTGCGACGAACCTGGCCGCGGTTTCCTGCTGCCGCAGCTGCTTGCCTGGCGTGAGGGCTTTCTGCCCGGCGGGCAACGACAGCTTTACCCGATAGGTGAATGGAATGCCGGGGTCCGGGTACCAGCCGGCACCGGCCGACAGATAACTGCCCTCGGCCGAGGCGAACAACGCGGCCGGATTGGGCGAGTTGCGTTGCTGGCCTTCCGGCAGGGCGGGCAGCGTGCCGGAGTATTCCATCCTGAGGTGCTGAGGGGCGCCAGCCGCAGCCGGTGGCAACGCCGGCACCTCCCGTGCGACGGGCACATCGACGCCGTTCACCGTGAGGCGGGACACCTTGAACAGCGGGTCGAGCGACAGGTCCAGCCGCTCGGTCGTGGTCAGATCCGCCTTGGCCTCGAACTTCCTGGTGGCCGGATCAAGGGTCACCTCCAGGTTCAAGTGAGGCGGCCCAGCGGCGGCGCAGGGCAACGCGAGAACGAGGACCAGCCACGCAAGCCACTTCATGCCGTGTCCCTCCGTTGTTGGCGTTGGCTCAGGTCGCGCGGGTTCAGGCCCGCCGCACGGCGTCGATCGCAAGCACGCTGGGATCTTCCGCGCCGTGACCGGCGGCGATGAGCTGATCCATCCGCGCGGCGATGGCGGGCAGGGCCGCCATGGGACGGTCGCCGGCGGTTTCAAGCATCAGGCGCACGTCCTTGCGCGCCATCGCGAGCTCGAAAGTGGGCGTGAAATTGCCCTTGGCCATATTCGCTCCCCGGCCTGCCACGATCGCGTTCAGATCGAGCAATCCAAGTAGCTTGATGGCGTCCTGTGCCTCGACGCCGCTCGCCTGGGCGATGGTGAGGATGTCCGCCATCACGGCCGACATGCCGATGATCATCGCGTTGCCGAACAGCTTGTGGACGGCGGCGAGATCGGCGCGCTCGCCCATGTATTCCAGGCGCCCGGTCATCTTCCCGAGATCGGCCTGCACGCTGTCGAACAGCGCTCGCGGCCCGGCCACCATCATCGAGCCCACGGCCTTGCGCGCGGCCGGCGGCCCCATGAACACCGGGCAGTGCAGATACTTGACGCCTTCGCGGTTCAACCGGGCCGCGCGCGCGGCGGTCAGTGCCGGCAAGGTCGTGGTGTGATCGATCACGACCGCGTCGGCGGAAAGTGCCGGGCGTGCGGCCGCGATCACTTCCTCCACCGCCGCGTCGTCCTTGAGCACGAGGTGCACCCTGGACGCGCCACGAACCGCCTCGGCCGGCGTTGCGGCGGCCTTGACGCCGAACTGCGCAAGACTCTGGACCTTCTCTCGTGAACGATTCCAGGCCGTGACCGTATCGCCACGCCCGGCGGCAGCCTCCGCGAATGCGCTACCGAGAAGTCCGGTGCCCAGAAAAGCGATGTTGGCCATGGTGGTGATCCGAAAGTTGCGTGAGGCTGAGGGCCCGTGCGGACCCGAGGCGGAAGATATTAACGCCGCCGATGCGCTCGCGCCCGGCATCACCCGCGAGACTCAGCCGCGGCGCAAGTCGCCCACGACGTCGGCGATCGAGCCGCCCACATCCTCGAGGCGCTGTCGCGCTTCCTCGGCGTCGAGCGACAGCTTCGACATCACGATCGCGATCTTCACATGCCCGCCCGACTGGTCCAGCAGCCGGCTGGCTTCCCTGCGGTTGACTGCCAGCGTTTCCATCAGGATGCGCTCGCCGCGGTCCTGCAGCTTCTGGCAGGTGACCTGCAGATCGACCATCAGATTGCCGTAGACCTTGCCGGTCTTCACCATGGCCGCGGTGCTGATGGTGTTCAGGACGATCTTGGTCGCCGTGCCGGCTTTCATCCGCGTCGACCCGGTGATGACCTCTGGACCGACGAGCGGCGCGATCACCACGTCGTGCGACTTGATGAGCTGCGCGGACGGGTAGGTGCACAGCAGGAAGCCGGTGCTGGCGCCGCGTTCGCGCGCGCGCTTGAGCGCGCCGTGCACGAATGGGGTGGTGCCCGATGCGCTGATGCCCAGGACGAAGTCATTCGCGCCGACGTTCTTCGAGTCGATCGCCGCCGCCCCTTCCTCCCGGTGGTCCTCCGCGCCCTCCTGTGAGCGCAGCAGCGCCTCGGTGCCGCCCGCGATGATCCCCTGCACGGCTTCCGGATCGGTGCTGTAGGTGGGCGGCATTTCGGACGCATCGAGCACGCCCAGGCGCCCGGATGTTCCCGCACCGACGTAAATCAGGCGGCCGCCCTGGCGCAGGCACAGCACCACCAGATCGATCGCGCGCGCGATCTGCTGGCGCTCCTCGCCGACGGCGGCGGCGACCATGCGGTCCTCCGCGTTGATGAGATCGACGATCTCGACCGTGGAGAGCTGATCGATTCGGGTGCTCAGCGGGTTTCGCTGCTCGGTCAGGCGCGTGTCCAGGGGCTTGGCAGGTTTCATGAGTTTGCGCGCGGGCTTGACCGCAGGCTGCGAGAGCTCCTGCTTCATGGCGGCACGGCCCTCGACATGGACGTTGCTGCGTTGACGGTCCTGGCCCGGTGACCTCTTCCTCTCGTCTGACATGCGATGCTCCAATACTAAAGGGTTATCCCAATCCTGTTCCGGCAGCACTGCTTTTTGCTGTACCGCCGCGATTGGTTTGCCTGACGTAGTTGGGCCTGCCAAACCTCGCGCAGTTCCCTAGCCTATTGGGACATCGGAGCTGGCTATTCCTTGCGGAAGCCGATCTGCGCCAGCACCCGTCCCCACTGGTTGTATGAATCGCGCACGGTCGCGGCGAACTGCTCGGGGGTCGACGTCTGCGCTTCGACTCCGCCGGAACGGAAATCGTCGCGTACCTTGGGCATCTTCAGCACCTGGCTGATTGCATCGTTCAGCCGTGCCACGGTCTGGGGCGCCATGCCGGCCGGCCCGAAGAAGCCGATCCAGCTGTCGATCTCCATGTTGCCCACGCCCTGCTCGGCCATGGTGGGCAAGTCGGGGAACAACTCGCTGCGCCTGGGCGCCACCACAGCCAGCATGCGGATCTCGCCGGTCCTGGCCAGCGCCACCGCCGCCGAAGACGAGGCGAACTGCAGCTGCACGCGCCCGGCGATGAAGTCCTTGGCCACGTCGTTGGCGCCCTTGTAGGGCACGTGCACGATGTCGATGCCGGACTGCCTGGCGAAAATCTCGCCGTAGACGTGGGCCGAGGTGCCGACGCCCTGCGACACGTAATTGAGCTGGTTGGGATGCGCCTTTGCGTAGGCCACCAGTTCGCGCACGCTGTTGCCCGGAACCGACTTGTGCACGACCAGCACCAGCGGACCGAGCGCACCCAGGGCCACCGGCGTGAAATCCGTGAACACGTCGTACTTCACCGCGGCCAGCGTATGCGGCAGCTGCGCCATGGTGGACGCGGGCGTGTACAGCAACGTGTGGCCGTCGGCCGCGGCCTTCGCCACTTCCATCGCGGCCAGCATGGTGCCCGCGCCGGGCTTGTTGTCGATGACCACAGGCACACTCAACAGCTGCTGCAATTGCAGCCCGACCTGCCGCGCCTGGATGTCGGTGCCGCCGCCGGCCGGAAAGCCGACGACCAACCGTATGGGCTTGCCGGGTATCAGAAAGTCGGCTGCTGCCGCTGCGATGGCAAAGGGCAACAGGGCCAGCGCGAGCAGCGCCTCGAGTAAATGTCTCTTGTCCAACGGTGTCGCCTGGCAAGCGTCAGCGCCACTCGTCCACCGACACGGTGGCCTTGTGGTTCGCGCCCATCATCTGCCAGTAGCCGTTGGCTTCGCCGCCGACCACCACGACGTTGATGTCGCTTTCCTCGAACATGCGCACGGGCGTGTCGTCGGGCACGCCGACGTATTTGGCCTTGGGCGAATGCGTATCGCCGATGACGGCACGCGGGAAGATGTAGTTCTGCACCAGTTGCAGATCCCAGTAGCGCCCGGCCGGCATTTCGGCGGTCTCGTGGATCCAGCGGATCAGGTCGGCCTTCCGCGCGAAGCCGCCGCGGTCGATGAACTGGCGCGCGGTGATCGGGTCGAGCAGCAGCACCGGCGCGGTGATCGCGTCGGTTCCCAGCAGCATGTCCTTCACGTGCTCGCGCCAGTGGTCCTTGCGCAGGCCCAGGCCGAACGTCGTCGAGCGGCAGCCATGGAACACCGTGACGGTGCTGGTGCCCGCGTCGAAGCCCTTTTGCACGTGCAGCGGCTCCCAGGGGCTGCGCTCTTCGTTCTCGGCGAAAGTGATGCCGTTGTAGGCGTAGTTGTTGCCGATCGAACCCATGAAGGTCTCGTTCGGCACCGAGCCGCCCTGCAGGTTCTGCGACAGGAGCGAATAAGCGCGGCCGATGGTGGCGTTGGCGTGGTTGTACGGGCCCATCGCGCCGATGCCGCAGTTCATGCCGATTTCGCCACGGATCGGGCCATTGACCACCGTCATGACCGTGGCCGAACTCGACGTGCTGCCGCGCGCGGAAATGCCGGTGGCTGCCAGCGCCAGGATGATCGGGAAGTACTCGGGTCTGGCGCCGGCCATCACCGCGTTCACGGCGACTTTTTCCACGGTGTATTCCCACAGGCCCCGGTTCGGCGTTGGCTGCATCCGGCCGACCACTACGTCGGGGCGGCGGCTGGTGCCGGCGAGCATGGCCGCGACGCGCTCCTCGGTCGGCAGCACGATCGGCAGGTGATCGGTCCACAGGTTGCGCTCGAACAAGGCGTGCAGGTTCTCTTCGGTGTCCGGCTCTTCCAGGCGCGGCGTGCTGCGCGCGTACGCCTCTTCGCCGGGCGCGTTGCCGGCCAGGCCGCGCGTGAGGCCTTCGATGATCTCCTGCATCACCGGTTTGCCGGTGTAGGGATCGTTGCCTTCGACGTAGGCGCGCAGCTCGGCGTCGGACTTGCCCATCACCGGCTGCGGCACGAACACCAGCGGCGCCTGCGGCAGGCCGCCCATGCGCGTGACCGACTGCACCACCTTGACGAACTTGTCGGTGTGCAGCGCCACGGTCGGCACGCCGTACTGCGTTTCCAGCGTGATGGCATGGGTGGAAACGGCCGGCGCGCAGGTGCTGCAATGGCCCACGCCGATGATCGCCGCGTGCCCTTGCGTCTTGATCTCGTTCCACAGCTTCGGATCGTCCTTGCCGTAGTAGCTGCCCATCGATCGCAGCTGCGTCTTGACGCCGGGCATCTTCGCGGCGAACCAGGCTTGTACCTGCTTGAGCAGTTCGACCGAATCGTCGAAGCGGCTGTCGACCAGGTAGATCGTCTTGCCGTCCAGGCT
>DATNCB010000718.1:0-1323 GCA_035571715.1 Ramlibacter sp. | reverse complement strand
TGCCGATCGGCTGGCCATTGAATTCGATTGCCTTGGGCTGTATCGGCTGCATGTGCTACTCCCAGCCCCGGCCCGGACCGGCCGCGCCGATCAACTGTGCGTAACGTGCCAGATCCACATTGCCGCCGCTGAGAATCACACCCACGCGCAGGCCCTCCAACGGAAGGCTTGCGTGACACGCCGCGGCGAAACCGAGACACCCGGTAGGCTCGACGATCAGCTTCATGCGTTCGGCGAAAAAGCGCATCGCTTCGACCAGCTGGGCATCGGTCGCAGTGAGTACCTCGTCGACATCGCGGCGAATCACCTCGAACGTGAAGCGGCCAAGATGCTGCGTCTGGGCCCCGTCGGCGATGGTATTGGGCGTGGCGATATGGACGATCTCGCCCTTGCGCATCGATTGCTGCGCGTCGTTCCCGGCTTCGGGCTCGACCCCGTAGAGCTTGCAGTGCGGCGACAACGCCCGGGTGGCGAGGGCCGTCCCGCTGAGCAAGCCGCCGCCGCCCAGAGGCACCAGGAGCACATCGAGTTCGCCCGCCTGCTCGAACAGTTCCTTGGCCGCCGTGCCCTGCCCCGCGATGACATCCGGATGATCGTAGGGAGGGATCAGCGTCAGCCCGCGCTCGCCCGCGATTTGTGCCGTCAACGCCTCGCGGTCCTGCGTGTAGCGGTCGTACGTGATCACCTCGCCGCCGTAGCCGCGCGTGGCATCGACCTTAGCCTGCGGCGCGTCCAGCGGCATCACGATCGTGGCCGGAATGCCCAGCAGGCGGGCCGCCAGCGCGATCGCCTGCGCATGATTACCGGACGAAAAAGCGATCACGCCCGCCTTGCGTTGCGCCGGGCTGAACTTCGCCAGCGCGTTGTAAGCGCCGCGGAATTTGAAGGCTCCCATGCGCTGCAGGTTCTCGCACTTGAAGAACACGTCGGCCTTGAGCTGGCGGTCGGCGGTTGCCGAACGCAGCACCGGCGTCAGGTGCGCCTGGCCTTGCAGGCGCCGCGCAGCGGCGGCAACGTCGTCGTAGGTGGGAAGCTGAAGCATGGGCTCGCCTTCGAGTGAACAGATGCAAGCATAGCCGGTGCGCGAAACCCGAACCTTGCACCCGAGCGTCGGTGCGTTTTTGCGGCCAATGCCGACGTTCTCCTACAGCGGGCAGCCATTGCGCTGCCCATGATGGGGCGTTTTCAACCAAGGAGAAACGATCATGCCATCCACCCGCGGAGCCAAGGACGCTTGCGACCTGCTGGACGCTGACCACAAGGCAGTCAAGAAAATGTTCAAGGAATACGAGGAGCTGAGCGAGTCGAAGGCGCGCGGCGCCA
>DATNCB010000717.1:0-3098 GCA_035571715.1 Ramlibacter sp. | reverse complement strand
GGCGACCACGTACTACCGCATGCTGCGCGAGGAAATCGAGGAGCGGGTGCGCCTGGGCAAGGGCCCGGTCACGCCCGAAGGCGACATGGGCGAAGAGAAGTACCGCCTGATCGTGGAAGGCCCGCCCAACTGGACCAGCTTTCGCGAGTTCTGGAAGATGTTCTACGACGAAGGCGCCGTGGTGGTGTCGTCCACCTACGCCAAGGTCGGCGGCCTGTACGACTTCGGCTTCCGCCACGACCCGGAGCATCCGCTCGAATCGCTGGCCGACTACTGCCTGGGCTGCTACACCAACCTGAACCTGCCGTCCCGCATCGACATGATCTGCAAGTACATCGACGAGTACCAGGCCGATGGCCTGCTGATCAACTCGATCAAAAGCTGCAACAGCTTCTCGGCCGGCCAGCTGCTGATCCTGCGCGAAGTTGAAAAGCGCACCGGCAAGCCCGCCGCCTTCGTCGAAACCGACCTGGTCGACCCGCGATACTTCTCGGCGGCCAACGTGAAGAACCGGCTGGAAAGCTATTTCCAGATGGTCAAACAAAAGCGCACATCCCTCACGGGCGCGCACTAAGGGGACACAATGCGCTGTTTCATCGGCATCGATCTGGGTTCTACCACCACCAAGGCGGTGGTCATGGACGAGAACCAGAACATCCTCGGCCGCGGGATCACCAACTCGCGTTCCAACTACGACACGGCCGCGACCATCGCCAAGCAGGAGGCCCTGCTGAACGGACGGTTCTTCCTGTTCCGGCAGGCGCTCGGCAATACCCGCGCGCTGAACGGCGCGCTCGACGGTTTCATCAGCCAGCTCGAACGCAGCTTCCGCTCCGAGCAGTACCTGGAGCAGCTCGCGGACCTGGAAGAAACCTGCAAACGCAACCTGGCCACGGCCCATTTCGGCGCCGCGACCGAGGCCGTCGGCGAGACACTGGCAGAGGTGTTCCGGCGCATCACGGCGGAGGCTCCGGCGCTCTTCACGGCCGACGCCAAGCGCAAGAGCGACTTCTTCCGCGACATCGCCGGCAGCCAGTACCTGGCGATCGGCGAGACGGTTTCCAAGGAAGCGGGCACGCGCTACGACTTCCTGCTCAACGTGTTCGACCGCTCCATCATCGAGGTCGAGAACCGCGTCTATGCCGACTCGATCCGCCGCCACCTGCTGTCGGCGCTCGAGCACACGTTCGTCGCGTTGCCGGAAACCGCGGCGCGGCGCACCCAGGTCGAGGCCCCGATCAAGGGCATCCTGGATACCGAGATGGCAGAAACGTACGTAGTGGGCACCGGCTACGGGCGCGCCCGCCTGCCGTTCTCCAAGGAGCATGTGCGTTCGGAAATCCTGTGCCACGGCCTGGGCGCGCACGTGATGTATCCCGGCACGGCTACCGTGCTGGACATCGGCGGCCAGGACACCAAGGCGATCCAGGTCGACCCGGCGGGCATCGTGGAGAGCTTCCAGATGAACGACCGCTGCGCCGCGGGCTGCGGGCGCTACCTGGGCTACATCGCCGATGAAATGAACATGGGCCTGCACGAGCTGGGCCCCATGGCCATGAAATCGACCAAGGCCGTCCGCATCAACTCCACCTGCACCGTGTTCGCCGGCGCCGAGCTGCGCGACCGGCTGAGCCTGGGCGACAAGCGCGAGGACATCATGGCCGGCCTGCACCGCTCCATCATCCTGCGCGCGATGTCGATCCTGGCCCGCTCCGGAGGGGTGCGCGACCAGTTCACGTTCACCGGCGGCGTGGCCAAGAACGAGGCCGCCGTGAAGTCCCTGAAGGAACTTGTCAAGGAGAACTACGGCGAGGTGCAGCTCAACATCGACCCCGATTCGATCTACACGGGCGCACTCGGCGGGGCCACGTTCGCATGGCGCGCCGTGGAGCAAGAAGGCAAAACGGCAGAAGCGGAAGCAAGGGGATAAGCATGACGATCACTATCGGTATCGATATCGGCTCCGGAGCCGTCAAGAGCACCCTTTTCCGGGTGGAGAATGGCAAGCAGGAGTGGCTTGCCAAGCGCTGCGACCGCATCCGCCGCCGCGACCCGATGACATTGGCCGACGAAGGCCGGGCTGCCGTGATCGCGGAATCCGGCCTGTCGGCGGGCGACGTCGACTACATCGCGACCACCGGCGAGGGCGAGAACGTGAAGTTCGCCACCGGCCACTTCTATTCGATGACCACGCACGCCCGCGGCGGCGTGTTCCTGCGCCCGGGCATCTCGGCGGTGGTCGACATCGGCGCGCTCAACGGCCGCGCGATCTACGTCGACGAACGCGGCAAGGTGCTTGCGTACAAGATGACCAGCCAGTGCGCTTCTGGCTCCGGCCAGTTTCTGGAGAACATCGCACGTTACCTGGGCGTGGCGGTCGAGGAAATCGGCGCCCTGTCATGCAGTTCGGCCGACCCGGAAAAGGTCAGCTCGATTTGCGCGGTGCTGGCGGAAACCGACGTCATCAACATGGTCAGCCGCGGCATCTCGACGCCTGATATCCTCAAGGGCATTCATCTGTCGATGGCATCGCGCATCGTCAAGCTGCTCAAGGTCACCGGCATCAAGAGCGGCACCGCGCTGCTGACCGGCGGGCTGGCACTTGACATCGGCCTGCTGGCGGCGATCCGGGAGGAGATGGTCGCCGAGAAGGTTAACATCGAGGCGGCCAACCACCCGGATTCAATTTACGCCGGGGCCATTGGCGCGGCACTTTGGGGCGCGTTCCGTCACGAGCGGCTGCAGGAACTGCAGGAAACCGCGGCGGCCGCATAAGTACACGTAGTAAGGAGAGATACACCATGGCATTACTCATCACCGACGACTGCACCGCCTGCGACGCCTGCAAGCCGGCCTGCCCCAATGAAGCGATCAGCGTGGGCGACCCGATCTACCTGATCGACGCGCTCAAGTGCACCGAATGCGTGGGCGCCGAGGACGAGCCGCAGTGCAAGCTGGTTTGCCCGGCCGAATGCATCATCCCGAATCCCGACTTTGTCGAGACGCAGGAAGAGCTGATGGCGAAGTACGAAGGGCTGCACGGCTAAGGCCAGGAACCGCGTGGGCCGCAATAGCCCACGCCTTGATCCCTTCTTTGC
>DATNCB010000716.1:0-2327 GCA_035571715.1 Ramlibacter sp. | reverse complement strand
GGCGTCTCCCACCGCCACGGATTCGCGTAGTCAGTACACCAACACAAAACCCCAGCTCAACCCACTAAACCGCTCCACACCAGGGGGAACTTCGGCCTAAGGCCAGGTTATATCGAAAGCCTCAAACCGCGAGTGTTGTTGGGCCGCGGGAACAGGATCACGGTGCCCGCCGGCCAGCGGTTTAGACCGAAGTTCCCCCTGGTGTGGAGCGGTTTAGTGGGTTGAGCTGGGGTTTTGTGTTGGTGTACTGACTACGCGAATCCGTGGCGGTGGGAGACGCCGAGTAGTTCGAAGGCTTGTCGCTGTAGTGCGGTGGGGTTGGTGATTTTGGTGAATGTCGGCAGTTCCTCGGTGGGCTGGATGTGGTTGGCGCAGATGGTGGCCAGGTCGGCGAGCAGGCTGGTGAAGCTGTGCACCGGGTAGTCATCTTCGGTGCGTTTGCGCGCTGCCTTCGTCAGCGCTTCGTCGGAGCGTTGGGCGGGCGCGACGGGATCGTCGCGTTTGGCGGCCGCGGCGGGTTTGTCGTTGTCCTGGAAGAGGATCGGTGCCAGGGCTTGTTTCATGTGCCAGCTGATGTAGTAGGACAGCATCCGTAGGAGCATGTGCGCGCGCACCCGATCGGCGAGCCGATGCCGGATGGGGCGCACGTCCAGTTCGGTGTTGAGGGTGCGGAAGAACCGTTCGACGTCGGCGAGGTCTTTGTAGCGCAGCACGACCTCGTCGCGTTGAAGTGTCTGGTCGGGCAGGCTGGTGCGCAGCACGTAGATGCCGTCGAGGGTGGCCTCGGCGGCGATGGCGTCCTGGTTGCGGGAGAAACTGAACGCCTCGTCGGTGATCTGCAGGTCAAAATGCTTGGCCATCTTGAACTTGTTGCGCACCTTGCCCACCCGCAGCGCGATCTTGTCCCGCCCGCGTAGGGGTCGGTTCGGGCGGCGGGTGGCCGTGGCGATGGTCTGTAGTTCGTGTTCGGTGGCCGCCAGCAGCTCGTCGCGTTTGCGGGCGCGCTCGGCGGCCAGGGCGGGGTTGTGGCAGCACACCAGCCGCTCGCCGGGGTAGTCGGGGTGGGTGATCTCGAAGAGGTTCTGCTCGTCGAACAGCGACAGCTGCAGCGCCCCGTCGTCGACCAATGCCTTGATCTGCGGGGCGCGCAGCGCGCTGATCCAATCCAGCTGCGCCGGGCGCAGCTCGTCGCGGATGCGCGCGCTGGTGAGCATGCCCCGATCGCCCACCAGGGCGATGTGGGTCAGCCCGAACCGGGTCGTGAGCTTGGTGATCTGGGCGGCCAGGGTTTTCGGGTCGGCGGTGTTGCCGTCGAACACCTCGATCGCGATCGGCACCCCGGCCGGGGAGCACAGCAGCCCGTAGACGATCTGCAACCGGCCTTTCACCCCGTCGCGGGCATGCCCTATTTTCCCTAACGGGCAGGTGTGTCCCTCGAACGCCGCGCTGGACACGTCATAGAGCACCAGGGTTCCGTTGGTCAGATGCCGTGCGGCCAACGAGTTTTCGATGGCCTGCTGGCGCTCGAGCACCCAGTCCATCGCGTCATACAGGTCATCCTCATCGGCACCGGCCACGCCCAGCACCGCACCCAGGGTGCTGGTGGCGGTCTGGATGCGCAGCCCGCGCGCCACCGCCAGCTTGGAGCCCGGCTCGATCACCGCCGCAGCCAGCATGGCGCACACCAAGTCCCGGTTACGCGACGGGGCGGGGTCGATCAGCGTGGCCATGCCCAGCTTCTCGGCCGTGCCCACCACCGCGGCCACATGCCCGTGCGGCAGGCTGCGGGTGATGTCAAACGCCCCGGCCAGATCGCCCGTGGCTGGCAGGCCCTTGAGCGCGCGCTGCAGTTTGTCCACCTTGTGCTCGGGCCAGCGCGACAGGTTGGCCAGCGTGCGGGTTTTCACCTGGCCGTTCTCGCGGAAGCTTTCGCGCAACAGCACCGCCGGCGGTGATCCCCGGTTGGGCACCCGCGTCACATACATGATTACTTTCTAGCACAACAGCAGTACGAGAGTAGCGATCTTAGACGATGACACGCCGAGCAAGTATCACAAATACATGATTACGTCTTGACGGCACATCAACACTGAAACACCTGCTCACAAGGCAGATAAGAAATCAGCACCCTCTCAAAGGGGGGAACTTCGGCCTAGCCCCCCTGAGCCGCGGTGGCCCAGTGGGTGGGAGGGGCCTCCCCGGCACCCCTGCCTGCGGTTATGCAGCAGCCTTCGGGCTTTAGGCGTGATACATGCATGTATCACGACTGGGAAGGTGTGGAGCTCGCCCTGTCATCGACCAATTCTATTGAGCATCAAGGACTCCCG
>DATNCB010000715.1:0-3334 GCA_035571715.1 Ramlibacter sp. | reverse complement strand
CGGCTGGTAGTAACCGATGTAGCGGTCCAGCCGCGAACGTCTGCCGGCGTCGATCAGGCCCATCCAGTCGAGCCAGTCGCACAGCGCGCGCCGCACGTCGTCAACGCCGGCGACGTCGCCGTGCACCACCACGCCGTAGGTCCTGCCGGCCAGGTGCTTGGGATAGTTCCAGCCTTTGAGTTCCAGCGCCTTGGCTTCGTCGGGCTTCTTGCCGTGGGTGCTGGTGGGATCGGGGTTGCCGCCATCGGCGCAGACCAGGCGATCCATCATCAACTTGAGCGGACTGGCGACCTGGTACCAGTACACCGGTGTCATCAGGATGACGCCGTGGGCGCGTACCCACAGCTGGTAGATCTCGTTCATCCAGTCGCTGGTCTGGCGCAGCGCGTGATTGGGATAGCAGCTGCAGGGCCAGTGGCACAGCGGCATGGCCGTCGACACGCAGCCCTTGCATGGATGGATGTGGCGGTCGAAGTCGGATGTCAGCCGGCTCAAGTCCAGCAGTTCGACTTCCATGCCTTCGCTCTGCAGCACCTCACGGGCAAGTTGCACCAGCCGGAAGGTCTTGGAGATTTCGCCCGGGCAGGTGCCGTCGTTGCGCGCCGCGCCGCACACCAGCAGCACGCGGGATGGCGTACCCGGTTGCGACCATTCCTGCTGCGCCGCGATGAGCTTGTCACGCGTTTCGCGCCACTCCACCGACAGCTCGTACTCGGGGTCGGCAAAGCCGGGTCCCGCCTTGCGCGTGACCGGTGCCTTGCGGCCCTCGTGATAAGCGTTCCACGCGATCTCTTCCATCCGGGCCAGGGCGGTGCTTTCGCCCTGCCAGGCCGGGTCGAAGAATGCCTGCATGAAACGCTCGTGAAACGCATCGCGCGCCAAGGGGGCCGGCGCCTGGCCTTTGCGAACAGTAGTCATCGGCATGCACCTGTTCGAAGTAGGGACAGCCAGTTTAGGCCGCTGCGAAGCTGCCTAGGGGCTCAGCCGCAGCCGTTGCCGCCGATGTCCTACAGGTGGCATCGCGGCTGTCCGATAAGTGCAGCGTTGCGCCGATCCTAAGGTTTGGAAACGGCCCGTCCCGGGGCTCGCATTACCTCAGCTTCAAGCAAAGGAACCCGCCATGAACAAGTCCCATGTCTATCTCCCGATCTTGCTGGCCGGCCTGCTGGCCGCGGCCGGCGTGCGCGCCCAGAGCGCCCCGACAGCGGGCAGTTCCGATCTGCCGCCGGAGGCCGGCGAAGCCAGCACCCAGACCATGGGCGCGCCCAACGCGAAGACCAGCAACGCGCCTTCGGCCGGCGCTCCGATGACCAACAAGGACGCCCGTATCGAAGGGCAAAACATGGGCCCCGCCACCGCCGCTACTTCGGACCTCCCCCAGAAGGCGGGTGAAGCCAGCACCACCGTGCAGGGCAAGCCGGACGCCGACCCGAACATGCCGGCGGCGAACAAGGACGCCAAGGCTGCGAGCAAGGACTCGCAAAAAGAAGCGCAGAGCATCATGGGAGCCGCCCCTGCGACTGCTAGCGCCGCGCCTGCGACCGCAAGCGCAGCTCCCAAGACCCGCGCCGAAGTGGTGGCCGAACTGATGGGTAGCCGCCCCGCGTTCGATGCCGCGCGCAAGGCCATGCGCAACCAGGACACCAGGCGCATGGGGGCGCCGCGCAGCTAACGCGCGATCAGCTCAGCCGCTTGTTCAGCCCCAGTGCTGCCCGCGACCCCCGTGGTGGCGGGCGTGCTCACGCGGCGCTGTTTCGGCGTCGAACACCTTCTTCTGTTCGGGCGAGAGCGCCGCGTAGAAGTTCTTGGTGGCGTCCGCGCGCTTGTCCATTTGGGCTGCGCGCGCTGAGCGCATGGCACGCATGCGGTCGATGCGCTCGGGCGTGGTGAGCTTGTCGAACTCTGCGCGCTCAGGCGGCCTGAAATTGGCCGGCGGCATCATCGCGGTCGTGTAGGCGGTCCAGGCGCTTTCCTGCGTTGGCGTGATCTGCAGTATCTGCTTAAGCCGCGCCTGCCGTTTGGCGATGCGCTCCTGCATCCGGGCCGCGTCGAACCGGCCGTGCTGTTCGCGCATGGCGCCGGGCATCGCGCCGGTGCCCGGTCCGGGCGGTGGCGTCTGGGCACTGGTGGCGAACGCCAGCCCAGCCAGCAGGCTGGCGGCAATCAGATGCATGTGAAAGTGTTTCATCTCGGTCATTCCTTCCTTGCTTCAAAAAGGCCCGTGCCCGCAATGGCTACAGGTTGAGGCCGAGTCTGCAAGGCTCATGTGTCGCTGCCATGGCCGTGAAGTAGCTGACAGGTAAAGCCGCTGGCTGAGCGGGTACCGTCGGAGCGCTCCTACTGCAGGAGCGCCCGATTGGCCACATCCGCTGCTCGAGCAGGCGCGCACGATAAACGTTGAACTTAGCGAAGGAGCACCGCATGAACTACGCCATCCTGATACGCGGCGCCGCACTCGTGGCCGCGCTGGGGGCGGGCAGCGTGCTCGCCCAGACCAAACCCGCGGACACCGGTACCACACCGCCGGCCGTTAACGATGTCGGTCCGTCGCCGGTCGTCACCGATGTCGGACCGGCGCCGGCGCAAGAGCGCGACAGCCTGGGCGCCATCGTGCTGGAGAACTCGCTGGTGCGCGCCCAGCGCCAGAACGCATTCGAGCGCGCCTCTTCGCGCACCGGTGTCGCGTCGGTCGGCCGCGGCGTGCTGCGCGCGACCGCGAAGGCGCAGCGCGAGGCCGATCTGGCGCAAGCCCGTGAAGACCAAGCCGCGGAGCTGTATCGGCGCGGCGCGGGCGCGCTGACGGAGAAGTAGGCGAGCCAATGCCTGGATTGCGGGTCAAGCCCGCAATGACATGCCTGCCTCTTATGCCAGGCGGCCGTTCTGGAAATCTTCCACGGCCTGGATCACCTGCTCGCGCGTGTTCATGACGAACGGCCCGTATTGGGCGATCGGCTCGCGCAGCGGCTTGCCGGCGATCAGCAACGCGCGCGCGGGCTCGGCACTCTTGGACGCCGGACGCAACGTGACGCCGTCACCCTCGTTGGCAAGCAGGGCCATGGAGTGCACCGGCACGGTGGTCGGTTCGCCCAGCTGATCGACCACTTCCAGTTTGCCTCGGTACACGTAGACGAATGCGTTGTGCAACGCCGGCAGCGCCTGGCTGAAGGAAGCGCGGCCGAGCGGGAAGTGCAGATCCAGGTAGAGCGGCTCGGTGTGCTCGCGCTGCACGGCGCCGGCCACGCCATGGCTGTGGCCCGCGATCACGCGCACGAGCACGTCCTCGGCGGTGGTGAACTCCGGAATCTCGCCGCTCGGGATGTCGCGATACCAGGGC
>DATNCB010000714.1:0-9420 GCA_035571715.1 Ramlibacter sp. | reverse complement strand
TCGTCCACAACGCTGGCATCGCGCATCAGCGCGCGTGCCTGGGGCGTCGGCTGGAACAGTATCTGGTATGGCGCCTTGACCGGCAGGTCACGTTTGCCGTTGGTTAGCGTGCCGGCCAGGTGCTCCAGCGTCAAGCGGCCGGGGTTCGGATCGCGCGCGCCAAATTGCTGCGCGCTGCGCCTGAAGCCGTTCGCCAGCAGCCGCTTGGACAGCGCCTCGGGTGGCGGCAGAATATTGCTGAAGGTGTGGCCGAAAAAATTGTGGCCCGCTTCGCCGTCGATTGAATGCATCAGATGCAGGTTGACCGATGGCTGCGCGCCGTCGATGAAGATCTTCAGGGCCAGGCCCGGGATCGAGCTGTCCGAGTCCGGCCGCGCCGCCAGCGAAAATCGGCCGATCATGCATTGCGCGCCGCTGCGGAAGATCCCGGAATAGCCGGCGCCAGCGCCATCGCTGATGACCAGTCGCAGGCGCGCCTCCGCTCCAAAGGAATGAATCAGCTTTTTGCGTCCGGCTTCCAGTTCATCGCCGCCGGCCGACAACGCCTTGACTGAAAACTCCCCGGTTGTCAGTGTCAGCAAATCAAGCAATCCCGGGCTGGTCAGTGGCGGCAAGGTCTGGTAGCGCGACGCAAGGATCTTGTCGTTCCACATTGAATCGGCCTTCTCGCAGGCGCTGCCCGCCGGCTCCATCGGCCCGGCAGCAACGGCGCTGGGCAGCGGAACTGCGCTCTGGCAGCCGGTGGCCACAATGGCAATGAGGACCAACAGGCGCGAACGCAGGTTGCTACTTGTGAAGTCCATGGCGGCCCCATTTCATACGAGTTCGGGGGCGGCCGATGAACAGTTCGGGCTCTGGGCTTGTCGCAGTGTCCTCACGCCCGCCGGCCGACGACCTGGAACGGATCGCCGCGCGGTATATCCGACAGCAGACGGTCGAATTCCACCTTCACGACGCCGTAGCACTCGCATACCGCCTTTTCAAGGCCAGGGCGATTCAGCACATCGATGTGACCGCGGCTGTAGCGAATCAGGCCGGCGCGCTGCAGATTGCCGGCCGCCTCGGTCACTCCCTCGCGCCGCACACCCAGCATGTTCGCGATCAGTTCTTGCGTCATCGTCAACGAATTGGAAGACAGGCGGTCCAGGCTGAGCAGCAGTGCGCGGCACAGCTGCTGTTCGACCGAATGGTGCCGGTTACACACTGCAGTCTGGGTCATCTGCGTGATCAGGGCCTGGGTATAGCGCAGCAACAGGCGCAGCACCGGCCCGGCGCGGTTGAATTCCTGCTGCAGCAACTCCGCCTTAAGCCGGTAGCCGTGACCGGCGCTGCGCACCACTGCGCGGCTCGGTGTGGTGTTGCCGCCCATAAAGAGGGAAATGCCCAGGATTCCCTCGAATCCGACCACCGCGATTTCCGCCGATGCACCGTCCTCCAGCACGTAGAGCAGCGAAACGATGGATGTAGTGGGGAAGTACACGTGGTGCAGCTGGCCGCCTGATTCGTAAAGCGCTTCGCCCAGCGGCATGGCGACCAGTTCCAGATGAGGTGCCAGCCGCTCGAACTCGCTGGCGGGCAAGGCCGCCAGCAGGCGATTCTGGTTCGGGCTGTGGGGCACAGGCATGATCAACTATAGCTCGACATTTTGCCACGGCCCGTTGCACTGGCGTGGACCGGTCCTACGCCGCAAGCAACGACCACCCTACGAGCCGCGCCGCCGCACGCGCATAGATTGCTGACTGGCGAACGCATTTGCATGCAACCTGTCCTGCCCGTGAAACGAGCCGCCCGCTGGGCCCTGGTGGTCATCCTGATCCTCGCTGCCATTGCGGCCGTGCTGGCAGGCGCATTTCTTCGGCTGGTTCCCGACGACGAGGAGCTGGCGTCGCGAATCGCCGCCGCAGCCGGGCAAAACCTGGGGGTGAAGGTGACCGTCGGAGCGGCCCACCTGCGGCTGTGGCCGCAACCCGAATTCGTGCTGGCCGACGTGGCGACAGTGCAGCCGCAACCTATCATTTTGAAGCGTGTGGTCGCGCGTCCGCGCCTGCGCGAGCTGCTGGAAAATCGGCTGAGCTTTCGGCACGCCGAGATCGATGGCGCCGTGATGCCGCTGTTGTCGCTGCATGGCCTGCACGTGAATCCGGCCGCACCACGCGCGTCGGTGCCGGTTCCGCTGGAACGGCTGGACTTTCGCCATCTCACGTGGATCACGCGCCTGGGCAAGGAGCTGGAGTTCGACGGCAGCGCGCTGTTCGATATCGGCTGGCAACCGCGCGAGGCCGAACTGGTGCGCCCGGGCGTGCAGCCCGCGTTCCGGCTCACGCTCGAGCGCCAGGAGACCGATCATTGGCACATCCGCTCGCAGCTTGGCGGCGGCATCGCAGACGGCCAGGTCGCACTTTCGCGGGGCAAGGACGGACGGTTGCAGCTGTCCGGCCAACTGGCGCCGACCAACGTCGAGGTGGCCAGCGCGCTCGATGCATTCAAGTCGCATTCGGCGGTGCGCGGCAAGGCCTCCGGCAAGACCCAGCTTTCGGCCGGCGGCGAGAACGTCGCTCAATTGGCCGGGTCGCTGCATACGCGCACGAGTTTTTCGATGGAATCGGCGACGCTCCTGCACATCGACGTCGACAAAGCCATCCGCAGCTTTGGCAAAGATTTTGCCGGTGAAACCAGGTTGCACGGCCTCACCGGCCAGATGGACACCCAGAACACGCCTGACGGACTGGTAGTTCGCTACAGCAGTCTTCAGGCCAAGGGCGACACGTTCAGCGCAAAAGGTGAAGGCACGGTCGCGAACCGGCGTATCGACGGCGAGGCGTCCGTTGACTTGGTGGGCGGTCTGGTGGGTGTGCCACTGAAAGTGTCTGGCCCGTTGGGTCACGCACATGTGTCCGTTGAAAGGACCGCCGTCGCGGGAGAGGCAGCAGGCGCGGTCGCCGGCACGGCAGTCCTGCCCGGTATCGGAACTGCCGTTGGCGCGGCGCTCGGCAAGGTGCTTGGAGCTGGCGCTGCGAAGAAGAATTGAATCCTGGATGCCGGATCAGGTCCGGCATGACAACTCACCCGTCCAGTTCCGGGTAGTGCCGGAAAATTCCCTGCTGGTTGAAGGGCAGCCGGCGCTCGCTGGCGAGGTACGCGGTCAGCCGCTTGTGCGCGGCAACGCCGTCGTGCAGTCGAGTCACCAGCGGCGTGT
Organism: Ramlibacter sp.; assembly: GCA_035571715.1. GTDB lineage: Bacteria > Pseudomonadota > Gammaproteobacteria > Burkholderiales > Burkholderiaceae_C > Ramlibacter. The sequence continues at coordinate 6,224 of DATNCB010000714.1, read as the reverse complement.
TCTTCAACGCTTTCGGCGCTGCCTTGGGCAGGGCGTACAGCAGTCCCTCCACGAGCTGGAACAGCGACAGGTCGGCGTAGCTCAGCCGCCCACCGACCAGATGCGGCATGCCGCGGCCGGCGTTGCGGGGATTGCGTTGCAGCACCGTCTCGAACCAGTCCATGAACTTCGGCAGCCGGTTCTTGCGGAAGTCCACCGCGCGGCGCAGCGCTTCATGCTTCTGCTGCTCGTAATACAAACCGCTGCCGATCGGGTGATGCATGTCGTGCACCTCCGTCACGAGATCGGCGATCGTGAGCTGGATCTGGTGGGTCCAGAGCTGGTCCGCTTCGCTCTTGCCCACCAGCCCCAAACGCGGACCCAGGTACAGCAGGATGGCGGCGCTCTGCCCGATCACTTTCTTGCCATCGACCAGGAACGGGCAAGCGAACGGCGGCCGGGCCGCCGAGTCGCCTTCCAGGTAATGCAACATTGCAGGCAGCCCCTCCCCGCTTGCTTCGTCGCCGCGCGCGACGTCCACGTACTCCGCGCCCGCGGCCTCCAGTGCCAGCCGGATGAATTCGCCGCGGCCCTGGATGCTGGGCCAGTAGTGGAGTTGATAAGCCATAGGGTCTGTTCACACTATAGGGCGGCTGAGCCCCAGCCGCTGCGCTCCGTTGCGGCCGCTCAGGATGCGCCGCATCGCGCGTCAGCGCGGCATCAGCTCGTAATAGTCCCAGCCCGCGCTGCGTCCGCCCAGGCATGCGGCCAGGGTGTCCTCGATTCGGCGCCACATCTCCAGCCGGTTACGCCAGCGCCGGATTGAATGCCCTTCATTTGCAAACGACAGGTACTCGACAGGACGCCCGAGCTCTTGCAGGCGCGCCACCACATCGTCCGAATCCTGGCGCAGCACGCGGATGTCGTTGGCGCCGTGGATCACCAGCATGGGCGCGGCGATCTTGTCGACATGGGCGATCGGCGAGTTGGCAAGCATCCGGGCGCGCTCATCCGGCTTCCTGACATCCCCGAACATCATTTCGAACATATGGCGATTGCGCCAGAACGGCGGCCAGTTCTCGATCACGCGAGGCCAGTTCGCCACCCCGACCACATCTACGCCGCAGCGCCAATCGTGGTCCTTCCGGATCAGCTGGGCCAAGACGGAATAGCCGCCGAAACTGCCGCCCAGCACGGCCATCCGCCGCGGATCGGCAATGCCGCCATCGATCGCCCATTGCGCCGCTTCGGCAATGTCTTGCTGCAGGCGGCCGAAGTATTCGTGATTGCCGGCGAACATGAACTCGCGCCCATAGCCCGTCGAGCCGCGGTAGTTGACCGTGATCACCGCATAGCCGCGGTTGGCCAGGAGCTGGTCGGTGTTGAACGAGGCTGATCGCCAGATATCGCGCGCCCACGGCCCGCCATGGATCTGGACCACCAGCGGTGCCGGGCCTTCAACACCGCGCGGCTGGATCACGTAGCCGTGGATCGTGCGGCCATCGGATGCCTGGAACGAGAACGGCCGTTCGCGCGAAAGCAGGGCCACGGTCTCGCGCTGCACCGCGTTCAGGCGGGAAACCTCGCCCGAGCCGCGATCCAGCAGCAGTTCGGCAATGTCGAAATCGCCGGTCGCGCGCAGCACCATGCGCCGCAGGTCGTCCGACGTGTTTTGCGGCCGGGTGATCAGGGGCTGGTCATCGATCAGACCTTTGCTGCGGGCCATCCGCACCGCAGCCTGGACTTCCGCGTCCAGCCCCGCGTCGAAGTAGTGCGCCATCGGCAATCCGGGCTCGGCGACATAGCCCAGCGGGGCGCCGCGCAAGGGCGGAAAGATCGCGCTGCCGATGTCGACGACGCCATGCTCGGCGAGCACCTTCTCGGCGCCAGTAACCAGGTCGAACTCCACCAGCGCCTGCTTGTCCCGCCCGACGTTGGAAAAGCCCCAGGCTTTGCCCTGCGCCCGATCCAGCCGTTGCAGCCAGAGTGAATCGAAAGCCTTGACCGTGCGCACCGTACGCCAGCTGCCGTCCGGCTCCAGCACCTGGGCGGCGACATCGGATCCATCCGCATCGCCCAATTGGTAGGCCCGGCCGGCCAGCCGATGGTCCGTACCGATGGCCCAGCCCAGGACCCGGCCATCGCTGCGCGCGACCTCGCGCACGGTGCGTGTGAGCGCGTCGGCTTCGTACAGGTCCATCGTGCTCTTGTCGCGCCGGTTGCTGGCGAAGAAGAACATCGCAGTGCCAGGCTCGCCCCGTGCGACGATGTACGAGCGCACACCCGGCCAGGGTGTCACGGCCCACGGCGCAAACGCGGACTGGCTGTCGAAAACATGAAGCTGGGTGTTTTCGCCGCCGCTCAGGTCCTTCACATACAGGACGTGGCGGCTGTCTGGCAGCCAGGAATACGTGGGACCGGCCTGCCGCGCTCGGAAACCGGTCGGGAAAGTGGCGACGGCGCCGCCGGCAACCGGCCGCACAGCCAGACCGGCATCGGTGCCTACGGCTTGTGACCACAGCAGCCGGTTCCCGTCCGGCGACAGCAGGTAGCCGCCCGCGAAGTCGATGTCGGCGACGAAGCGCCGCACCGGCAGCAGCGGCGGCAGCTTGCCGGCGTGCTGGGCACTCACGAGGGCGGGGTGGGTCGGCGCGGTGCTGCAGGCACCCAGTGACAGCAGTGCGAGTGCGGTCGCCAGGCCGGCGACCAGACGCATGATCTTCATGAAGTTCCTCCTCACCTTTTTCTTGTTGAGCGCAGATGATATGCGCCCGCCCACCGGATTCAGCCGGCCTTGCCGCGGCCCGCGGCCTTCCTCCCCAGCTTCGACAGGTCCAGCTTGACCCAAGTCGGCGCATGGTCACTCGCATGCTCCTGGCCGCGCACCCAGCGATCGACGCCCGCCTCCACCAGGCAAGGTGCGAGTGTGGCGTTGAGCAGCAGGTGGTCGATACGCAGGCCGGCATCGCGATCCCAATGCTTGCGGAAGTAGTCCCAGAACGTGAAGATCGCCTCGTCGGGATGCAGATGCCGGATCGAATCGGTCCAGCCTTGCTTGAGCAGGCGCTGGTAACACTCCCGGGTTTCAGGCTGCAGCAATGCATCCTTGAGCCACGAACGCGGGTTGTAGATGTCGAAGTCGGTCGGCACGACGTTGTAGTCGCCGGCCATCACGACCGGCTGGCTGCCCTTGTACAGCCCGGCCGCATGCTCGATGAAGCGCTCGAACCACGCCAGCTTGTAGTTGAATTTCGGCCCCGGCTGCGGATTACCGTTGGGCAAATACAGGCATGCGACCAGCACTCCGTCAATGGCGGCCTCCAGATAGCGGCTGTGGTCGTCGGTCGGATCGCCCGGCAGTTCCCGGCGGATTTCCACCGGCTCGATGCCGCGGGCCAGAATGGCGACGCCATTCCACGAGCGCTGCCCCCTCCACACCGCGTGGTAGCCCGCGCCGCGCAGCTCGGCCTGCGGAAACATGCCGTCCAGCGCCTTGAGTTCCTGCAGGCAGGCGACATCGGGCTGCTCGCGCTCCAGCCACTGCAGCAAATTGGGCAACCGGCTCTTGATCCCATTGACGTTGAAGGTGGCGATCTTCATGCGCGCATCATCGCGCAACCCGGCTCGGCTCGGATAACGGCGCCGTCCTACAGCCCGGGAGAAGCTCAGCGTGCATAGTGCAATCAGCCACTGACTCGACAGCCAGGAGGAAAGACAGCCATGCCCAACACATTCAGCACCCAGGCCGCCAACGCCGACATCCTCGGTGAGGATGATGGTTCACCGCCGGGGATGCCGCACGAAATCGGTGCCGACGGCACGCCACGCGACCGTTCCGATCGAGCCGCCGCACGCGAAAGCAAGCCGGCGGAACCCAAACCCGGTGAGGCCAAACCCGGCAAGGACGAGAACGGCGCCGCATTCGTGAAGGACCAAGACGCGGCCAAGCCCTAAGAAGGCTATTTCTTGCGCTTGAGCACGCGGTTGCCGCGACGGCGTCGGGCGATGCCGTGAGAGAACCGAATCCGCCGCTGTCGCTCCAAGCCCTATGCCCCGATTCATCGCCACCCTGCTGCTCGCCGCCGCAGCGAGCGCCGCGCTGTCAGCGCATGCAGTGGAGGCGGATCCGCTGAGCTCCACCGAGTGCATGGCGGCCCGCGATGAACTGGAAAAAGCGTTGAACGAGCCGGCGGCCAACCGGCAGGCCCGCTCGGAGCGGCTCGCGCGAGCCCGCCGGCAGGCGGCCCTGGTCTGCCTCGGCCGGGAAGCCGGTGGCCGCGAGCGCTCCGGTGCGCCCGAACCGGCACAGGCTGTGCCGCCGCCGGTGATATCGGCGCGACCGGCGCAGGCGGAGGCGCCGGTTCCTGCCATCGCGTCGCCGCAGCCGCCGCTGGCCATCCCGCGCCCCGGGACCGTCACAGCGTGCGACCCGGCCGGCTGCTGGGACAGCGACGGCCGGCGGCTCAACAATATGGGGCCGCTCTTGATGGGCCCGCGGGGGCTTTGCACTTTGCAGGGCGGCCTGCTGAACTGCCCGTGAGGGGGCAGGAAAAACGCCCATCCGTGCTTTTACGCGGGGTGCGGGCGTTTAAGATCGGTTCATGCTGAAAAAATCCATCTTCGCCCTCACCCTCCTCGTTGCCGCTGCCGCAGCGGCGCAGGCCCAGTCCACCCCCGCCAAGAAGGATCTGGTCGCCCGGATCCTCAAGGTGCAGCAACCGGGCATCGAAGCCATGGCGCGCGGCCTGGTCGAGCAGCCGGCGATGGAAATCCTGGGAAATGCCGGCAACGCCCTGCCGGCGCGCGTCGCCAAGGACAAGCAGGAAGCCGTAGGCAGGGAGATTCAGGCTGATGTCCAGAAGTACGTGGACGACGCCGTTCCCTACGTGCGCGATCGCGCCTTGAAGCTGGCCCCCACAACGATCGGCCCGCTGCTCGAGGAGAGGTTCACCGAAGACGAACTCAAGCAGATCGTGTCGATCATGGAGTCGCCTGTGTACGTCAAATTCCAGCGCATGGGAGACGACATGCAGAAGGCCTTGGTCGACAAGGTGGTGGGCGACACGCGCGGAACGATCGAACCGAAGGTCCGCACGCTGGAGCAGACGGTGGCCAAGCGACTGGGCGTCACGTCGGCGCCGGCCGCGGGCGCCGCACCGCGCCCACCGGCGAAGGCACCGGCCAAGTAATTCGAGACCTTCTCAGACGGTCTTCGCCAGGCCGGCCCGGTTGCTGAATTCGAAGCAGGCGGCTTCGAAGCTGCGGATCTCGAACAGCGCTTCGGTCAGGCTCATCTCGCCCTTGTGCAACAGCTTGCCGGCCAGGTGCTCGGTCAGCGGCTTCAGGCGCGCCAGCAGCGCCTTGGTTTCGCCGTAGAGGCGCTCGCTCTGGGCTTCCATGATGCCGCGCGTTTCCTCGTCGAGGTTGCGGCTGGCGCCATGGCCGTCATTCGACAGCGCACCGAAGTTCAGCCGCGTCCTGCGGTACATGCCCATTTCCGCGACCGCGTGATGCAGCAGCTTGGTGACGCGCGTGATGTCGTTGTGCGCGCCGTTGGTGGTGCCTTCCTCGCCGAAGAACAGCTCCTCGTTGGCCATGCCGCCCAGCAGCACGCGCACGTCGTGCTCGATGTCGCCCTTGGTCTTGAGCAGGTTGGCACCCTGCTTGTGGAACACGAAGCCCAGCGCGTTGTTGCGCGGGTTGGCCTTCAGCGAGATCTTGATGGTCTTCATGTCGGCCAGGATCGCGTCCCAGTCGCCTTCGGCGCGTTTGCGCTCCAGCTCGAAATCGACCAGGAAGTGGCCCCACTCGTGGATGGCGATGATGCGGCGATCGCGCTCGCGCTCCTTGGTGGTGTTGCTGTTGACGTTGCCGACCATGACCCGTTCCGCTGCTTGCATCAAGGTGTCCGCGCCGATCATGTCGCCGCTCTGCACGGCGGTGATGCCGGCCTGGTTGACGATGGTTTCCAGGTCGGCCGGGCTGCGGCCCTCGGTCACCTCGACCAGATGGCGCAGGTCCAGGTCGGGCAACACCTTCTCGGCGCGCTGCTCCAGGTAGTGGCTGATGATGGCCAGCCGTTCTTCCTTGTTGGGCATGCGGAAGTCGACCTTCATCTGGAAGCGGCGCAGCATGGCGTCGTCCATCTGCATCGATTCGCTGTTGAAGTTGCTGGCGACGATCCAGATGATCTCGGCTTCGCTCTTGCTGCGCACGCCGTCCAGCACGGCCAGCAGCGTGTTCTG
>DATNCB010000713.1:0-1460 GCA_035571715.1 Ramlibacter sp. | reverse complement strand
GCCAGCGCGGCAGCCGTCGCGCTGCTGTTCGCAATCAACCGCTCGCGGGTGTACTCGGCCTGGCCTTACGCCGTGATCGCCGTGGCGCTGGGCCTGCTTCTACATAGCGCCGGTGTCCACGCGTCGCTCGCGGGAATCTTGCTGGCCGCGTTTCTGCCGACCCGGCCCACACCGAGGCCTGAGCTCCTGTTCGGGCAGGTGGCGACGGCGCTCGCCGAACTCGAGCTCGCAGAGCGCGAAGCGAAACAGGCCTTGACGCCGCAATTGCCCATCGAGCAACAGCCGGTATGGGACTGGGCCACCCGCAACCTGGCAGCAGCCACCGATCGGTTGACATCTCCGGCGGAACGCGTCGAGCGGGCGGTGGCGCCGTGGACCGCGTATCTCATCCTGCCGCTGTTCGCGTTTTCGGCCACGGGCGTAAACCTGAGCGTCAACCTGGCAGCTCCGGATGCCCGATCCATTCTGGTTGGCGTGGTGGCCGGCCTGGTCATCGGCAAACCCCTGGGCATAGCGCTCGCTTCGTTACTTGCCGTCAAGACGCGCATTGCGGCTTTACCAGAGGGGGTATCGATTCCCAGCTTCGTGGGTGCCGCCTGCCTGTGCGGCATCGGAGACACCGTGGCGCTGCTGATGGCCGACCAGGCGTTCACGCCGGGCGCCGCGGAGACGGCGATCGCCAAGATCGGCGTCCTGGTTGGATCGATGCTGGCCGCGCTGCTCGGTGCGGCCGTTCTCGCGGCCAGCGGCCTGCAGCATCAGACCGCGGCGATGAAGGAGCACTAAATGGCGACTGTTGCCATACCCATCCCTTCCGAGGATTTCGACCCGAGCGAAGTCGCGATTTCCTGGTCCATCCTTTCCCGGCAAGGCCATCGGGTGACGTTTGCGACGCCCGATGGACTGCCCGGCAAGGGCGACCCCATCATGCTAAGCGGCGAAGGCCTGGACTTCTGGGGCTTGGTTCCCGGCTTGCGCAAAGCAAAGCTGCTGGGACTGGCATTGCGTGCGAACGCCGCGGCTCGCGAGGCCTACCTCCGAATGGCGTCCGATGCAGCATTCACACACCCTCTTCGCCATGATGAACTGAAGGTCGAGGCCTTCGATGGGCTGTTGTTGCCGGGCGGCCACCGGGCCAGGGGCATGAAGCCGTATCTTGAAAGCGCCCCGCTGCAGGCGTTCGTTGGCGAGTTCTTTGACTCGGGAAAACCCATTGCGGCCATTTGCCACGGCGTGCTGCTCGCCGCCAGGAGCCGCTCGAGCGTGACGGGGAGATCGGCACTCTGGGGAAGGAGGACCACCGCCCTGACATGGCGGCTCGAGAACTCCGCATGGTCGATGATGAAGTACCTGGGGCGGTTCTGGGACTCGAACTACTATCGCACGTACGTCGAGTCCAGCTCGGAACCGCGAGGTTACTGGGGAGTGCAAGCCGAGGTCGAGCGGGCGCTGAAGAGCCC
>DATNCB010000712.1:0-1937 GCA_035571715.1 Ramlibacter sp. | reverse complement strand
CCTGCGGTGAAGCGCGTGAAGGTGATTTTGGCGCAAGATCGGTGCCAGGAAGTCAAATGCAGTGGCATGAATAGTCGCGCCCGTCATATCGGACATTACGCTGACAGTTGTTCATCACGGCATAGCGATGACATTGGCCCTTTTTCCACCCGCCAGTCTTGTTAACCCAATTTGGATTCGGTTGTCCGTTGTGTACCGCGCCCGGTTCTTTGGACACAAGTTTGATTTAAGCGGCGTGCTTCATGTTGACTTTCTCCCAGGCGAAACGCGTTTGGCGCGGGCTGCGTAGCCCGTTTTTCTCAATCAGCCACTGGGCATTGTAGAGTTCGAAGAACTTCCGCACGGCAGCGCGGACGTCGTCGATAGTCTGGTAGATGCGGCCGTGGACGACCTGTTCCTTGAAGGTTCGGAAGAAGCGTTCGGCCACGCCGTTGGTTTCGGGCTCGCCAACGAAGGCGAAGCTCGCAGCCATGCCCCAGAATTTGATCTGGTTCTGGAAGTGGTCGGCCATGAATGCGCTGCCATGGTCGTGGCGGAGTGCAAGACCGCGTGCGATCCCGGCCGCGACAGCGCCGAACTCGGTTTTGATCGCCATGCCGACAGCCTGGGTCGCGGCGTAGCGATCACCAATCTTGGCAACGTGCCACCCCATGGCTTCGGCGTTCCAGTGGTCGACGACGGCAAACAGCCAGACCTTGCCATCCAGCACGGTCGGGATTTGCGTAGCGTCGGTGCCCCACATCAGGTTTGGCGCCTCGGTGATGATGCGGCCGTCGTGGACTGCGTCTTGGCGCGGCAGGTGGCGGTGTGGCGACAGCAGGCCATTCTCCCGCATCAACCGCAGCACCCGCTTGCGGGCAACTCGAATGCCGTCAAGCACGCGCAGCCGTGCCCAGACCTTGCGGTGTCCCTCGCCAATCCAGGGCGATCGGTCGAGATCGGCGCGGATGGCGCTCAACACCGCGGCGTCCGAGATCCCCGGCCGGGGACCTCGGCGTGACGGTATCGGTGGCGGATCGGTACGCTGTTGTTGCCGCCGCCAAGCGTAAAACGATGAGCGAGCAACCCCAAAGCCATCACAGACGCACGCAACACCGTAGGCGCGGCCGGTGCCTGGCGAGATCGCGACGGCCATTATCGCGACCTCCGCCGGGCCAAAGGGCCAACATGCCCCACCCGAGCCCGTAATACTTCATTCTCCATCGTCAGCTCGCCAATCCGTTTCATCGCCGCGGCCAGCTCTTCACTTACCGCATCGCCCTCGCGCTCGCGCAACGATCCGTCGATCCCCGATAAAGCACGCTCGCGCCAGCGCTCCAGCCGATACGACGGCACCCCCAGCTCCCGCGAGAGGTTTTCTGTCGATTCGCCTCGCAGTAGACGAAGCACCACTTCGCGCTTGCGCCCAACGCTCCAGCGTTGTCCCGGCGCCAGGCCTCCGGCTGGCACTTGTCCTATGGAAAGCGTGGACGGGCTGCGCCCGCCCTCGCTTCCCACAGGACCAACAAAAGCAGCAGACGATTCAAGAAAACTGTCCTTCATGAGGGCCATTCCTTCTCGGTTCCAGTGGACAATGTGGTGTCCAAAGAAACCGGGGCCAGCTCATTTTCTGCAACAACGGCACAACTCGGTCCTAGCGGAATGCAGGTGGTGTATTCTCGTTTTCGATGGTTGCTGCTTGCGACCACGGCGCTATTGGCCCTCGGCGCGAGCCCGGCGACGGCCGGACCCGAAGGCGGGACGGTGGCCGAGCCCAGTCGGGCCCATCATCAACGGCATTTAGCGCGTCACCTCGTGGGGGCCTCCTCATAGCGCCACCTGGCCGACCGCAACAAATGTTTGGCGCACGCGGCTTTCAAGCTCACAAGAAAAAGAAGCCGCAGCAGCAGCAGCAACAGCAACAGCAGCGACGGGTTACGATCACGCAGAAAGATTGG
>DATNCB010000711.1:0-5758 GCA_035571715.1 Ramlibacter sp. | reverse complement strand
CATGGAACGGGCCATCGAGAAGATGAAGCTGGTGATTCCGGTCACGCTGCTCACGATCTTCCTGCTGCTGTACCTGAACTTCAGGCGCATGACCGAAACGTTGATCGTCATGCTGTCGGTGCCGTTCGCACTGATCGGCGGGGTCTGGCTGATGTGGGCGCTCGGCTACAACGTCTCGGTCGCGGTCGCGGTGGGCTTCATCGCGCTGGCCGGCGTTGCCGCGGAGACCGGCGTGGTGATGCTGATCTACCTCGATCACGCCTGGGAGGCGGCCAAGGCCCGTTGCAGCGAGCAGGGCCGCGCGCCCGACCCGCGCGACCTGTACGGCGCCGTGATGGAAGGTGCCGTGGAGCGGGTGCGGCCCAAGATGATGACCGTGGTCGCGATCATGGCGGGCCTGCTGCCGATCATGTGGGGAACCGGAACCGGTTCCGAAGTCATGAGCCGCATCGCCGCCCCGATGGTGGGTGGCATGATTTCGTCGACGGTGCTGACGCTGGCCGTCATTCCCGCGCTGTATGCTCTGGTCAAGGAATGGCAGATGCGCCGCACCGCGCGCGCTGCCGCGGCCGGGCCGCAGGCGGCCATGCCGGCAATCGCGGAAGGTGCGGCGGGATGACCGAATCGATGAATCCAGTCAATGCATTGCTGTTTACCGCGCTAGTCGGCGCGTCGTTGGGTGCTGTCGCCCACGAGGGCGCAACGCACAAGAAGCCCGGCTCGGTCAGAAAGGAGCAGACCGATTGGGGCATTGCCGGCGCCGCTAAAGCCGCGAGGCGCACCATCCCGGTGATCATGAGCGATGACATGCGGTTCAATCCGGCCCGCATCGAAGTCAAACAAGGCGAAACCGTCAAGTTCGTGGTGAAGAACAAGGGCAAATTGCTGCACGAGTTCGTGATCGGCACCAGGAAGAAGCTCGACGAGCATGCCGCACTGATGTTGAAGTTCCCGAACATGGAGCACGACGAGCCGTACATGGCGCACGTGAAGCCCGGTGCGTCGGGCCAGGTGGTGTGGACGTTCAACCGACCGGGCAGCTTCGATTTCGCGTGCCTGATGGCGGGCCATTACCAGGCCGGTATGGTCGGCAAGATCAATGTCAAGAGCCCCGCGAAGTGACCGGAAACGTCAGCGTGAATGTTGTCCGGCCGGACTCGCTCTGAACCGCAACACTGCCCTTGTGTGCGTCCGCGATCGATCTGACGATCGCCAGACCCAGCCCCGTTCCGCCTTTGAGGCGGGTCCGTCCCGTATCCACCCGGTAGAAACGGTCGAAGATGCGCTCCAGGTTCGGCGTGGCGATGCCTTCACCTTGGTTGGTCACCGCCACGGTGGCGGTCGAGCCGGCAGCGACGATTTCAATGCCAATGGTGGAGCAGTTGTTTGCATGTCTGATGGCATTGGAGATCAGGTTCGTGATCGCGCGCTGGATCAGCAGGCGGTCAGCCGAAATCGGCGCCACACCGCCAGTCACTTTCAGCTGCACGCCCTTTTCTTCGGCAATGAGCGACATGTATTCAGCCACCTTTTGCGCTTCGCCCGCCAGGTCGACCGGCTCAGCCTGAATCGGTGCCGCGTTGTGGTCGGCACGGGCGATGAAAAGCATGTCGGTAATGAGTGCCGACAAGCGCTCGAGCTCTTCAACATTTCCCTCCAGCACCTCTTGCAGTTCGGCCACGGTCCGGGTCTGTGACAGGGCCACCTGCGTGCGTCCCAGCAATGTAGCTACCGGCGTACGCATCTCGTGCGCCAGGTCGGCGGCAAAGTCCTGCAGGCGCCGGTAGCCATCATCGATCCGTTCCAGCATGTCGTTGAATTCGATCGCCATGTCGGCGAGCTCGCCTGGCAGCCCCGACACCGACACGCGCTGGTTGAGGGACCTGGTTCCGATCGAGGCCGCCAGCCGGTTGAATCTGCGCAGCGGCGCCAGGCCGGTTCGTGCGATCAACCCAGCGCCCACCGCCACGATGAGCAGCACCGGCGGCAGCGCGAGCAGCGTCGCCTTGATGAAGCCGGCCAGCAGTCCCGCGTCGCGGTGCCGGTCGACTGACAGGTAGTAGCGCAGCGGCTGGCCGTTCGCCACCGAAGCCGTGCCGTGGATGCCGCTGAAACGTGCACCCTCCGGGGTGACCCACGTGTGCACTGTCTCTGCTGCCGCTGTCGCGTGGCCTAACGCGGTGACGGAGTGAACGGCAATGTCGGAAAACGCAGCCAGCACCCGTCCCGTGCCGGGGTCTTCCAATGCCAGGTGCAGGTCGTCGTGGCCGAAGAACAGATCTGCAAAACGGTCCCGGGACTGGCCCATGGCATCGACCGAAGGCACGGTGGACAGTATGTGCACGAGCAGTTCGCGCCGTCCCTGCATTTCAGCGGCGGATCGCTCGTCCAGTTGCTGCGAAAGTGCCCAGTAGCCGACAACAATGACGCCGGCCGCGACCACCAGGCCAAACAGGGTGCTGGCGAGCGCGATCCGCAACGCCAAAGAGGCATGGGTACGCGGTTGCCCCGCGGCAGCTTGTCTCATCACGGTGCGCGGTGCTCAAGGACGTAGCCGACGCCGCGCACAGTGTGGATCAGTTTCTCGGCAAACGGATCGTCGATCTTGGAGCGAAGCCGGCGCATCGCTACCTCCACCACGTTGCTGTCGGAATCGAAGTGGATGTCCCAGACCAGCGACGCGATCTGGGTGCGCGAGAGCACCTCGCCGCTCTTTTGCGCCAGGAGGTAGAGCAACGCAAATTCCTTGGCCGTCAGGTCGATCCGCTGCCCCTGGCGCGTGGCGCGGTGGCGCACGGCGTCGATCTCGAGATCGCCGACTCGCAGCACCGGGTCAATGGCGGCGGGCTGCCCCCGTTTGAGCAGCGCCCGTACACGCGCGAGCAGTTCGGGAAACTGGAACGGCTTGACAAGGTAGTCGTCGGCGCCCAGATCGAAGCCGCGCACCTTGTCATCGGTCTTGCCGCGAGCTGTGAGCATCAGGACAGGCGTTTGCTTCGTGGTGCGCAGCGCCGATAGCACCGCAAACCCATCGATGCCGGGCAGCATCACATCGAGGATCAACAGATCATGGTCGCCATTGGCTGCCGCGTGCAGGCCGTCCATCCCGTCATGCGCCACCTCGACGGCATAGCCGCTCTCGCTCAGTCCCTGGCGCAGGTATTCCGCGGCTTTAGGCTCGTCTTCGATCACCAGAATTTTCACGTGAGGCTCGGAGTGGATGACGTATTTGTAATCCTCGGGTCAGCGCCTTGTGGGGGCTGGGTTCCTACAGTAAGAACCGTGATGCAGGGGTTGCATCCGGCCGGTTCTGAAAGGGGCGGCAACCGCAACAAAGTTAAGGAGTTCCATCATGTTCGTTCGCAAGACCGCTCTCATTCTCGCACTGGCCGTAACGGGCGGATTGTCCGCTGCCGCCGTCGCGCAGGAGGCGCCTGCGCAAGCTCCCGCGCCCGCCGCCGCATCCATGCCGCATGACTGCGCCAAAAGTATGGCGCGCCATGATCACGGCGCGGAAAAGGGTATGCCCACGCCCACGGCGGGCGGTTGCCCGATGGCAACGTCTGCTTCGCCGGCGAAAGCAAAGGCAAAGCAGGGTCACGACCATTCCAAGTTTCACAAGCTGATGTAGGGCCGGCGAACGAGATCCAGCAGCAGCTATTGGGAGCTTCGTCGGGGCGCACAATAATCTTGTTAATTCAGGAGACCCGATGAAACTGAAACTTTGGCTGTTCGCCCCCCTACTGCTCGCCGGCTGCGCCGCAAACATGCACGCAGCACATCACCAGGGTGGCGAGCCGATGCACATGTCAGCGACGGACATGAAGGCCATGTGCGACATGCACAACGAGATGATGAGCGGGAAAACACCCGAGCAGCGTCAGGCAATGATGGAAAAACACATGAAGTCGATGAGCCCGGAGATGCGCGAGCACATGCAGATGATGCAGCAGCAGTGCAAGTAAGCGTGTGACCACAGATGACAAAGGCAGGCGGGCTTAAAAATTATCCCGCTTTGCCTTTGCTTGTTGCCACCAGCTCCTCTTCGACCAGGTTGCGCAGCTGCTCGGACCCGAACGACGGCAATGGCCGGCCGTTGACGAAGTACTCCGGTGTTTGCGTTACGTTCAGCGTCTTCGCATCCTCCAGGTCCTGCGCGATGAGCCGAGCAATGTCAGGGGATTGCATATCGCTTTTCAATAGTTCCGTGTCGAGGCCCACCCGGGCCAGGTAGGGCCAAGCCAAGTCGGCGTGTGCATGGTGGTTCTGAACCCACGCGGGCTGGGCAGCCAGCAAGGACTCGAGCGCTTGCCAGTACTTCCCTTGTTTGCGGCTTGCCTCCAGTGCCTTGACGACCTCATCGGAGCCCGGGTGAAATGGCGCGTAGCGCACCGTGAGCCGGATGTCGTCCGGGTGAGCCGCCATCAATTGCTTCACGAGCGGGTAGAAGGCGGCGCAGGTTCCGCAAGCTGGGTCGAAAAACTCGACTATGTGGACAGGGGCGTTCGCCTTCCCGATAGTGGGCGAGTGAACCCGGACTAGCGCTTCCTTGTTCTTCGCCGCGGTCCGCGCCGTCTCCTCGGCCTTCTGGCTCCTATAGATCTGGATGCCGCCGGCAAACACAATGGCGAGCAGGACGAGGGCAGTGATGAATATGGTCTTGTGTTTCATTGACGTGTCTTGTAATGGGCGCCCGCCAGTGCGAGGCCGATGGCAGAAAAGGACAGCAGCGAGAGCAACGGGATGGTGACGAATCCAAACCACTCCATCTCAACGCGCGAGCATGGTATCCCCTGCATGCAAGGCGTGAGGCTTTCCGGGATCAAGCCCCTTGTCAGCAGCAGGTGGAATAGGGCGGTCAGCCACCCCGCCGCGGCCAGCGGCAAGGCATACCGGACGACTTTCCTGTCCTGGGGGAAGAGCCCAGCGGCCAGCACCAGCACCAGCGGGAACATGAAGACGCGCTGGTACCAGCACAACGAACAGGGCGCCACACCCATCACTTCGCTGAGGAACAGCGCACCCAAAGTGGATATGGTCGCGAGCAGCCATGCGGCGAATACGAGCACCCATCCGGCGTTGCGCTGCGCCGGTTGCGTGCTGGCACCGTCGAGGGTCCGCGACCCGCCGCTCATTTGACTCCTGTCACGACGTAGTCCGCACCCTGCTTCGTGAACTCGATCTCGACCTTCTTGCCGTCCTCGAGTTTTGGCCAGAGTGCCTTGTCCTTGACTTTGAATGCCATTGTCATGGCAGGCCAGTTCAGGCTAGCCACCGGCCCGTGCTGCAAAGTTACCTTTCCGGCCTTTGCGTCTGCCTTCTTCACAGTTCCAGTCGCCGTATGGGTCTGCTGCTTGGCCTCGGCTACGGGCTTCGCGCCCATGTCCATGCCCTTCATGTCTCCCGTGTTCGTCTGAGCGAATACCGAAATCGCGGCGAGCATGGTCGCGATGAATGCTGTATAGGTGCGACGTTTCATGTAAGTTCCTTTGCCGCATGAGCTTACCTTTCCATCGCAACGGGTAAGGTGACCGCCTGATTACAGTTTCGTCATCTTGCCGCTTGCGCTTGTCATTGCGCCCGCTGGATCTCAGTCACCGTGAGCTTGCCGCCCGGCTCGGCGGCCACGAAGCGAACCTTGTCGCCGGCCTTGACCTTGTTCAGAAGCGAAGCATCCGCTGCCTCGAACACCATCGTCATCGGCGGCATGTCGAGGTTCTTGATCGGGCCATGTTTGAGCGTGATCGTCTTCTTTGCC
>DATNCB010000710.1:0-2394 GCA_035571715.1 Ramlibacter sp. | reverse complement strand
ATTTCTTCATCGCCGCGCGCTTGGGAGTGGTGCCCGATTATGGTCACTGCGGGCGTTTCCCGCCACGCTCGCCGCCGGAGCCTTACTCCCAGCCGGTCAGGCCAGGTTCTCCGCGGTGACGATCTCGATCCTCGGGTTGCTCACGGCCAGCGCGCCGCGCACCTCCTCGCACAGCAGCCGCAGCACCTTGGCGGCGGTCATGACGGCGTAGTACACGTCCTGCTCGAGCACGTAGGAAACCACGTTGGCCACCAGGAGCGAGCGGTGCATTTCCAGCAGATCGTGCACGACGAATCCCAGGGTGCTGTCGTAGCCGAACTCCTGCAGCGCGCGGCTGACGCCGTGCGAGCCCGGGCCGATGTTGTACAGGGCGTGCAGCATGCCCTCGGTCTTGGCCGGATCGAGGAAAGTCTTGGCGAAGCTGTAGGCCTGGTCCTCCGATTCGGGCAGGTCGTGCAGCTGCAGCAGGCGAGCCTTCGGATAGCGCTCCTCCATCACCTGGGTAAAGCCGATGCGCCGATCGATCTCCGCCGCGAACCGCGTGGCGGGCGACAGCATGGCGCAGCGGCCGGCGCCACTGCGCGGCAGGCAGCGGCCCAGCAGGACACCCGCGGTGCGGCCGGCCGCCCGGTTGTCCGCGCCGACGAAAGTTTCGCGCAGCGAGCCGGGCACGTCGGAAAACAGCGTCACCACGTGCACGCCGCTTCGGGCCAGCTCGTTGATGGCCAGCTTGACCTGCGGCACGTCGGGTGCCAGCAAGGCGATGGCGTCGAAGTCGGTGAACTTGGCCAGTTCGGCGGCGAAGTCCGCGCCATCCTGGTTCGGCAGGCGATGCGTGACCTCGGTGATGTGCTGGTGCCGGAACTCGCCGGCGGCCTGCGCGATGACGCGATCGACGCTGTCGAAGAAGCCGCGGCGCGCCGCCGGCAGCACGAAGGCGAAACGGTAGTTGGGCGTGGCGCGGGGACGGCCGCGGCTCGGGCTGGCAGCGCCCAGGTTCTGCATCACCGTACGGACCCGCTCGACCGTGCCCTGATTGACGCCAGGCCGATTGTTCAGCACGCGATCGACCGTCGCGGTACTGACACCGGCGGCTTCCGCGATCTGGGTAATGGTGATGGCCATGTTGATGGGACCGGTATTGCGATCCTTCAATAAATCAATCTTCTGTTGAGCTTCTACCTCGAATTTACCTCATTTTGCCGTCGACACGCCAGCACTTTTTAATCTGGAATGTCAATTATGTCCGTGACGGCCAAAGGGCTTCTCGGGCCTGAATCTTTTGATGGATTAGGGTTTGTCTTGATTGATGTATTAAATGATTGAAATACCATCAATCACATCAGACAAGTCAGTCGACCTGGCGCGTATTTGGAAGCCGGGGGCCGCGGGCGGTGGGCTGATCGGCGATGGACGCCGTGCAAAAGGCGAGCGGCAATTACGCCGCTCTGTTTCATTCAACCCAGCGTGGCAGGTCCGCGCAAGTGTTTATGGAGACGAACAGATGAGCAAGTTCAAATCAAACCTTTGGCGGGCCGCGGCCGGCGCGGCGTTGGGCTTTGCGGCCCTGGGCGCGCAGGCGCAGGACAAGCAGCTCACGCTGTGCTGGGCCGCCTGGGACCCGGCCAATGCGCTGGTCGAACTGTCGAAGGACTTCACCGCCAAGACCGGTATCCAGATGAAGTACGAGTTCGTTCCGTGGCCGAACTTCGCGCAGCGCATGCTCAACGAGCTCAACTCCAAGGGCAAGCTGTGCGACCTGCTGATCGGTGACAGCCAGTGGATCGGCTCGGCCGCCACTGAAGGGCACTACGTCAAACTCAACGATTTCTTCGACAAGAACGGCATCAAGATGGGCGACTTCATGCCGGCCACCGTCGAGGGCTATTCGACCTGGCCCAAGGGCACGAAGAATTACTGGGCCCTGCCCGCTATGGGTGACGCGGTGGCCTTCACCTACCGCAAGGACTGGTTCGCCCGGCCCGAGCTGCGCGCCGAGTTCAAGACGAAGTACGGCCGTGAACTGGCTCCGCCCACCACCTGGGACGAGTTCAAGCAGGTCGCGCAGTTCTTCCAGAACCGCACCATCGACGGCAAGAAGGTGTACGGCTCGGCCCTGTACACGGAGCGCGGCTCCGAAGGCATCACGATGGGCGTGACCAACACGATGTATGCCTACGGCATGGACTACGACAACCCGAAGAAACCGTATGACATGAAGGGCTACATCAACGGTCCGGGCGCAGTGAAGGGGCTGAAGTTCTACAAGGAGCTGTACGACTGCTGCGTGCCGCCCGGCCACAGCAACGCCTACATGACCGAGGACCTGGACGCCTACAAGTCGGGCCAGGTGGCGATGCAGATGAACTTCATCGCGTTCTTCCCCGGCATCTC
>DATNCB010000709.1:0-6087 GCA_035571715.1 Ramlibacter sp. | reverse complement strand
GTGCGACCAGCCGACGGCACCGAGGACTACCTCAGCTTCTCGGGCGAGATCGAACATCCCGAGCCCGGCGAAGTGACTTTCGCGGACGCGCTGGGCCAAGCGCATGCGCGGCGCTGGACACACCGGCAAAGCGGCCTCTCGGCGATACGCGACGAGACGGCGTCGGTGCTGATCGTGATGGAAGGTGTGCATGCCAGTGCTGCAGCGGACGTGCAGAACCTTGCCACGGAATTGGCCGGCGCGCTGCATGACGTCTGGGGCATCACGCCGCAGCGCGGCCTGCTCGCGGCTTCGTCGCCACGCTTCGAATTCGGCTAAGGCGCAGCCGGCATCGCGCCGTCGAAACCGCGGCTATGGCGCCTTGAACTCGAAGTTCGCCACGATGGCGCTCGCCACGCCGGGGCGCCGGATTTCGGTCTTGATGTTGTACGCGTTGCCGCTGGAGAACTGGAAGAAGTTGCCGTAGCTCACGGCATTGTTCGCTGCTTCAGGGCCGAGTGCCTTGGTCTGGACCGTCATGCCGTCGGAGACCTGCATGGTCACCTTCGCGTCGCTCACGGTCACATGCGACTGGTTGTCCGTCAGGGAGATGTTGACGTGGTAATAGCCCCTTCCCGCTGGGATGTTCACCTTGGCCGCGCCGCTCTTCTGCGCCTGGGCCTGCGCCGCGCGCATCGCCTCGGCCCGCATCATCCCGAGATAGATATCGGTGCCCGAAACGAGCTTGTGATGGGGATCGGCCGCCACGGTTGGCGGCGGCGCCGGAACGGGCGGCAAACCATGGTTGAACATATAGAGAATGGCCGCGCGGATTTCATCGTTGCTCAACTCCGCCCGTCCGCCGCGCGCGGGCATCGGCCCATGCCCGTGAACGGCCGAGTCGACCAGCGCGTCCAGGCCCTTCGCCATGTGCGGCGTCCACGCCGTGCGGTCACCGATCTTCGGCGCGCCATCCTTGCCCGTCTGGTGGCATTTGGCGCATTGGTTCTGGACGATCGACTCGCCGCTGCGGGCGGCCGCCGGCGCGGCACCCACCGGCTCCGCCCAGTTACCGCCAGATTTATTTACCATGTAGACGATGGCGCGCTCGAGCTCGACGTCGCTGACACCCCGGTTGCCGCCATGGGCGGGCATCTTGCGGATGCCCTTGATGGCGTGGTCCGTCAGCGCCGTCAACCCTTGCGCAGCACGGCTGGCCCAAGCGTTGGCATCGCCGATCCTGGGCGCTCCATCCTTGCCCGAGACGTGGCACGCGCCGCAGACGGCATCCACCACTTCCTTGCCCTGTCGCTCGTTGCGCTGGGCAGCATCGGCTGCCCCGCTCAAGGCCGACAGCGTGGCGAAAAGGACGATCGCCGGCAGCGCCCAGGTGGGGACAGATCCAGATTGCAAAGCCATAACTACTCCTTGACGCAGGGGTGCGCCCATTGAACCAAGGCTACTCATCTGCCCGGCGGAGGAGTTGACCTGCGTCAACCAGTCCGCCCTGGCTTCAAATGGCGCGCAGCAGCACCACTATCGCGTAGGTAATGAACGCGATCCAGCCGATGGTAAACAGCATCGTCCTGGCGAAGAAGAGGCCGAAGCCGCTGATGTGAACCACCGCATGGACGGCACGTGCATAGAAATAAACGGCCGCGCAATAGCCGGTGGCCGGGGTTGAGACGCCGGCAATCTGGGCGATCAGCACCACGGCTGCGAACTGCGCAAAGTTCTCGACCGCGTTCAGGTGTGCACGGTTGGCGCGATTGACCCAATCGGGCAACGGCGAGGTAGGCGCCGTCTTGTATCGCTCCGGCGTCAGCGGACCGCGCGAGACCACATAGCCGATCACGACGGGGACCCAGAGAACACCCGTGAGGATGGCCGTGAGCAGCAGGTAAAAGAGTTCTGTTTTCATGTTGTTCTCCAGGAATATTGGGCCGCGCGGGAGCCCGCCGTACTACATACCGAGCCGTGGCGCCTTTTCCAGAAACTCCGCCAGCTGTGCCTTGAACCATTTCGCCTGCCCGGTGGTCCCGTGACCGGCCGTCTCTTCGCTGGCGGGAATGAGGTAGTAGCGGGCGTTCTTCACGCGCTTGATTTCGCGCTCCATGATGCCGGTTTCGGGCGGATTGCGCTCGTCGTCGGCGGAGTTGATGGCCAGCACCGCCGCCCGGATGCGCTCCAGGCCGGGCGACGGGTTGTAATCGGCCGAAGCGGACCACTGGTACAGCAGATTGTTGGCGTCGCCGGTGAATGGCGCATTCAACCGCGCGTCGAGGATCTTGTCGGCCTGCGCGCGCGTGGGCGCCGCCTTGTAGGTCGCCAGCGTGCCGCCGCTCGTGGCGATGCCGAAGAACACGGACGCGAACTGTGCGCTGCGCGGCTGCCTGGTGTAGTTGCCATTGTTCCACTCGGGATCGTTGCGGATGGAATCAATGATCAGCCTGCGCAACATCCAGTTGCGGCTGGACATCTCGGTAGGTTGACAGGCCATCGGCACCAGCGCGTCCATGGCACCCGGGTACTTCACGCCCCAGATCCAGGCGTGCATGCCGCCCATGGAATTGCCGACGATCGCCCGCAGGTGCTTGACGCCCAGGTGTTCGGTTACCAGGCGGTATTGCGCGTCGACCATGTCCTCATAGTTGTACCGTGGAAATGAAGTGCGCAGTCCGTCGGACGGCCGGGCCGATTTGCCGGTACCCAGCCCATCGGGAATGATGATGTAGTAGCGGCTGGCATCGAGCGGCTGGCCGGCGCCGAACAGTTCTCCCGCGAACGCCGGCGTCAGCACGCTCGCGGCCGAGCCGGCGGTGCCATGCAGGATCAGCACAGGTTCGCCCGTGGGCGCGCCGATCGTGACGTAGTTCAGGCGCAGCTCGGCCATTACTTCGCCGGTGTGGAAGCGGAAGTCGCGCGCGACCCAGCTGCTCTCCTTGGGCGCAGGGTAGTCGGCCGCGCGGGCTGCCAGCGCCAGTACCGCTATCGCAACGCAACAGGCGGCTCGCCACCAGCTCGGCCGGAAACCGGAAATTGCAGTCATTTTTGTCTCCTGTGGTTTCTACGTGAGTCGCCGGGAACAACTCGCAACCCTACTTTGCACAATGACTACCCGCGTTGCCCATGCCGACACGGTTTGTCGTGATCATGAACTTTCACACATCCATGGGAGTACTTCATGAAATCCAGAACCATCGTCTGTGCGCTGGCGGCGGCATCGCTGGGCATCGGCTCGCTTGCGTTCGCGCAGAGCTACGACCGCGACCATGATCGCCAGGGCTACCAGCAGCGAGACCAGGATCGGCGCGACGGGGACCGTCGCGGATACCAGCGCAGCGACAACGACCGCCGCGACCGGGGCGAAGAGATGGGCAGCCGCGGCGACTACCGCCGTGACGACCGCGCCGATTTCCGCTACGGCGCACGCGGCCCCGAGTGGCGGCGCGGCGGCCACGTTCCGCCGGAATATCGCCGTCCCCAGTACGTAGTGAACGACTGGCGTGCGCATCACCTGCATGCGCCGCCGCGCGGCTACCAATGGGTGCAGGTGGGTGGCGACTACGTCCTGGTCGCGATCGCGACGGGCATCATTGCCCAGCTGTTGCTCAGTCAATAGGCCTGCCACGTCGCTCATGTCTGCTCCTTGTTTTTGTGGAGAGCAGACTATGTGCTGCTGAGGTTCGGGCGTCAACTTTGATTGCGCCTTAAAACAGGCGCGCCCGCTCGTGAAGCTCTACAGTTGCGCGGCTCGCCTCGAGAGTGACTGGTAATTACCCGGGGCGGGCGGACCGGTCGAATCCCCTATTCTCCAGGTCCCCTTGTCCTCAGGAGCCGATGCATGCTGCGCCCAACTTTTCCTATCGCTGCAGTCATCTTCGCAGTGGCATCGCTGATCTGGCCTGCTTTCTCGGCCGCGCAAACCGACCCGCTGCGTGTCGGCTTCCTCACGGTGCGTTCGGGCCCGTTGGCCGCCGGCGGGCGCCAGATGGAAGAAGGCATCCAGTTGCTGCTCAAGGAGCGCAACAACACGCTGGCGGGACGCAAAGTCGAGTTGGTCATTGCCGACACCGGCGGCAATCCGGCCGGCGCGAAAAGCAAGACGCAGGAGCTGGTCGAAAAGAACAATGTGCAGGTGATCATCGGACCGCTCGCCACTTTCGAGGCGATCGCGATCGACGACTACATCCTGCAGGCCAAGGTGCCGCTGATCACGCCCACCTCGGCCGCGCAGAACGACCTCGCGCAGCAGAAGAAGAACGACTATGTGATCCATGCCGTGGGCACTGCGGCCCAACCGACGCATGTGCTTGGGAGCTACGCCGCAAAAAAGCTCGGCATGAAGCGGGTGGCGATGATCGCGGACGACTTCGCTTATGGCCATGAAGGCGCCGCCGGCTTTTTCAAGGCGTTCGAGGACAACGGAGGCAAGGTGGTGCAAAGGCTGTGGTCGCCGCTGAACGTAGCGGACTACGGCACCTTCATCGCGCAGCTCAAACCCAATGCGGACGGCGTGTACGCCGGCTTCGCGGGAACGAACGGCCTGAAGTTCATCAAGCAATACAAGGAATACCAGCTCAAGCCGACGGTGCTGGGCAACCCCACCGCGGTGGACGAGGGCATCCTGAAGCTGATGGGTGACGAAGCACTGGGCGTGTATTCGGCGAGCTGGTATTCGGCGGCCATCGATACACCCGACAACCAGCGTTTCGTGAAGGCGATCCAGGCCGAATACAAGGTGACGCCGGGTTTCTACACGGCCGGCACCTACACGGCCGGCCTGTGGCTGGAAGAAGCGCTCAAGACAGTCAAAGGGCGCTTCGAGGACAAGCCTGCTTTCCTGCGCGCCCTGCACAGCGCGAAGCTGACCAGCGGGCCGTTGGGGCCGATCTTTCTCGACGAATACTCCAAGCCGGTGCTGAATATCTACATCCGCAAGGTCGAGCGCAAGGATGGCCAGCTGGTCAACAGCATCATCGAGACCTTCCCGGCCGTCACGCAGTTCTGGAGCTACGAGCCCAAGGCCTTCCTGGCGATGCCGGCCTACTCGCGCGAAAGTCCCGCGGCGAAGAACCTCGAGTAAGCGCGATCCAAGCTTGAGCGATGGCCTGACGGCTCAAGGGCGCGCAGCGCCGTAGACGAAATCGTCGAATGCCGTCACGCTGTCGGCCTTGGTCCATACGCCAACCGCGCCCGCACCGGTGATGTGCTTGTCCTCGAACTCGATGGCACGCTTGCCGTCCAGCGCTACGGCAATGTGCGTACCGGCGAATTCAACCCGCAGCGAGTGCCATAGGCCCCGCTCCACGGGGGCGTTGACGTACTTCAGTGTCATGCGCCGGCCGCCTTCCACGTAGTAGAGCGAGACGTTGCTCTCGAGCGCGTTGCCGCGCGCGACGTAGTAGTTGTGGCCGTCCTTCCAGCGCCAGACGACGCCGCCGGCCTGGTCCTCGTGGCCCGACATCGGCTTGAACTTGACCTCGACGAAGCCATTGGCCAACGCCGCTCCGCTCTTCACGCACCAAGGAAAAGTGCCGCGGCCGTCTTGCACCAGCACATTCTGTTTGCTCGGCGCATTGGGGTCGGCTGCGACCGCCCAGTGCGGCCTGCCACCGCCGGTCACGCCGCAAATCCATCCCGCCGGCGGCGATCCGACCGGGTCGGTGTCGAAGTTGACGGATTGCGCCAACGCGCTGGTCGACACGAACGACGCCAGCATGGCTAACGGAATCCTGTTCATGAGAGCTCCTTTCGCAGGCTTAGGTCAGTCGGTCACGCTTCATCGATGAACGGCCGGACCGCCGCCATGAAGACGTCCGGCGCCTGCAGCTGCGGCACATGCGCGCAGCCGGGCAGCTCGACCAGCCGCGCATCGGGCAGGCCCAGCGCCAGCTCGCGCACCATCGGCGGCGGCGTGGCCTCATCCAGCTCGCCCACCAGCACCAGCACCGGCACGGTCACCGAGCTGAGCTGGTCGCGCAGGTCCAGCGTCGCCAGCGCATCGCAGGCGCCGTGGAAGGTGGCCGGATCCATCGCCAGGAAGCGCTGCTTGCGCTTCTCGATCAGCGCGGGGTTGCGCTGCTGAAACTCCGGCGCGAACAACCG
>DATNCB010000708.1:0-3779 GCA_035571715.1 Ramlibacter sp. | reverse complement strand
TGCGTCCGGTGGACCGCACGCTGGGCGCCGCTTTCGGCTTGGTGCGCGGCGCGGTGCTGGTGCTGGCCGTGGCGGTGGTGGTGAACATGTCGCCCGCGCGGCGCGCGCAGTGGTGGACCGAATCGAAGGGCGCCGAAGTGTCCATGGCGGTCCTCAAGAGTTTGAAACCGTCGTTGCCCGAGCGGTTCGGGCAATATCTGCCGGGTTAGTGTGAACAGGCCGTAGCAACGAGAGCATCAACATGTGTGGAATCGTCGGCGTTGTCAGCAACGCCCCAGTCAACCAGCTGATCTACGACGCCTTGCTGCTGCTGCAGCACCGCGGCCAGGACGCGGCCGGAATCGTGACGCAGCAGGAACGCAAGTTCTTCATGCATAAGGCCAAGGGCATGGTGCGCGACGTGTTTCGCACCCGCAACATGCGCAGCCTGCTCGGCACCTCGGGCCTGGGCCAGGTGCGTTATCCGACGGCCGGCAATGCCTACAACGAGGAAGAGGCGCAGCCGTTCTATGTCAACGCGCCGTTCGGCATCGTGCTGGTACACAACGGCAACTTGACCAATGCGCAGGCGCTGAAGGCCGAACTGTTCTCGACCGACCACCGCCACATCAATACCGACAGCGACTCGGAAGTGCTGCTCAACGTCTTCGCGCATGAACTCGAGAAGGCAACCCGGGGCGTGCCCCTGCACGCGCAAGAGGTATTCACCGCGGTGCGCAACGTTCATCGCCGGGTGCGCGGCTCGTACGCCGTCATCGTGCTGATTGCCGGGCACGGCGTGGTGGCGTTTCGCGATCCATACGGCATCCGGCCGCTGTCGATGGGGCGCGGCAAGGACGGCGCGGTGATGCTGGCCAGCGAGTCGGTGGCCCTGGAAGGCACCGGCCACACCTTCGAGCGCCACGTCGCGCCGGGTGAGGCCGTGTTCATCGACCTGGAGCGCAATGTCCACGCGCAGCAATGCGCCGATGCGCCCAAGCTCTATCCCTGCATCTTCGAATTCGTCTATCTGGCGCGGCCGGACTCGGTGCTGGACGGCATCTCGGTCTACCAGGCGCGCCTGAACCTGGGCGAGACGCTCGCCAAGCGCGTGGTCTCCACCGTGCCGCCCAACGAGATCGACGTCGTCATCCCGATTCCGGAATCGAGCCGGCCCAGCGCGATGCAGCTGGCGCAGTTGCTGGGCATCCCTTACCGCGAGGGGTTCGTGAAGAACCGCTACGTGGGCCGCACCTTCATCATGCCGGGGCAGGGCGTGCGCAAGAAGTCGGTGCGCCAGAAACTCAACGTGATCGGCAGCGAATTCAAGGGCCGCAACGTGCTGCTGGTGGATGACTCCATCGTGCGCGGAACGACCAGCCAGGAGATCGTGCAGATGGCACGCGACGCGGGCGCGCGCAAGGTGTACATGGCCAGCGCGGCGCCGCCGGTGCGCTTTCCCAATGTCTACGGCATCGACATGCCCACTCCGAGCGAACTGGTGGCCTACGGGCATACCGTCGACGAGGTGCGCGACATCATCGGCTGCGATGCGCTGATCTACCAGGACGTGGAAGGGATGAAGCGTGCGGTGCTGAAAGCTGCGCCGAACACGCCGGGCGCGCCCCGGCTGGACGGCTTCGACGCCTCGTGTTTCGATGGCATCTACGTCACGGGCGACATCAACGTCGACGACATCGCGCGCATCAATGCGGCGCGGGTGGGACAAGAAGACTCACGTGACGAAGACACATCGCGCCTTGCCCTGCCCAATCCCGAGGAAGCCTGAAGACAATGCCTGGTCAGAATCGCGTCCGTACCCGCTTCGCCCCGTCGCCGACGGGCTTCATCCATCTCGGGAACATCCGCTCGGCACTGTATCCCTGGGCGTTCGCGCGTTCCACCGGCGGCGACTTCATCCTGCGCATCGAGGACACCGACCTGGAGCGCTCGTCCCAGGCCGCGGTGGACGTAATCCTCGAAAGCATGGCCTGGCTCGGGCTCGACCCGGACGAGGGCCCGTACTACCAGATGCAGCGCATGGGCCGCTACAAGGAAGTGCTGGCGCAGATGAACGCAGCCGGGCTCGTGTACCCCTGCTACATGAGCGTGGCCGAGCTCGACGCGCTGCGCGAGCGGCAGATGGCCAACAAGGAAAAGCCGCGCTATGACGGCACCTGGCGGCCCGAGCCCGGCAAGACTCTGCCGCCGGTGCCCGAAGGCGTGCAGCCGGTGCTCCGCTTCAAGAATCCGATCGCAGGCGTCGTCGCCTGGGACGACAAGGTCAAGGGCCGCATCGAGATCAGCAACCACGAACTCGATGACCTGGTGATCGCCCGGCCGGATGGTACGCCCACATACAACTTCTGTGTGGTGGTGGACGACATCGACATGAGCATCACGCATGTGATCCGCGGCGATGATCATGTGAACAACACGCCGCGCCAGATCAACATCTTCCGCGCCTTGGGCAAGGAGCCGCCGGTCTATGCCCACCTGCCGACGGTGCTGAACGAGCAGGGCGACAAGATGAGCAAGCGCAGCGGCGCCAAGCCCGTCACGCAGTATCGCGACGAGGGTTTCCTGGCCGACGCGATGATCAACTACCTGGCGCGCCTGGGCTGGTCGCACGGCGATGCCGAGATCTTCAGCCGCGAGCAGTTCCTGCGGTGGTTCAACCTCGACCACCTGGGCCGCAGTGCCGCCCAGTTCGACGAGGCCAAGCTGCGCTGGGTGAACGCCCAGCATCTGAAGGCCATGGGCGACGAAGCGTTGGCGCTCCTGGTGGCGCCGCAGCTTGAAAAACGCGGCATCGCCGTTCATTACGAGGACCACCTGGCCCGCATCTGTGCCCTGTTCAAGGACCGCTGCGACACCACCGTGGCCCTGGCGGATTGGGCCGCGAGGTTCTACCTTCCGGTCCAGCCTGACCCAACGGAACTCGCCAAGCACGTGGTGGACGGCGTGCGGCCGGCGATCGGCATGCTGGCGCGCATGCTGGAGGGCTGCCCCTGGCAGAAAACGGCGATCGGCGAAGCGATCAAGGAAGTGCTGCGGGCCACCGGCATGAAGATGCCGCAACTGGCGATGCCGGTGCGCGTGCTGGTGATGGGAACGGCGCAAACTCCGTCGCTGGATGCGGTGCTCGAACTGTGCGATCGCGACACCGTGCTCGAGCGTCTCAGGGCAGCCTGAGCGAAAAAGCTGGCTATAATCCAAGGCTCGGAATTTGACGGCCAGCCGTAACGGGCAAACCGGAAAAATGGGGGTATAGCTCAGCTGGGAGAGCGCTTGCATGGCATGCAAGAGGTCATCGGTTCGATCCCGTTTACCTCCACCAAGAATTTAAGCAGTTGAAGGTTTGACCCTATCGTCTAGAGGCCTAGGACATTACCCTTTCACGGTAAGTACCGGGGTTCGAATCCCCGTAGGGTCGCCAAGTACCCCGGTCAGTCCACCCGATTGATCGCGGCATGAGGCACAAGCCGGCAGCACTTGGCCCGCAAGGGCGAAAGCAGCCTACCAGGAGTGGTAGTTCAGTTGGTTAGAATACCGGCCTGTCACGCCGGGGGTCGCGGGTTCGAGTCCCGTCCACTCCGCCACTATCCATGAGGCCTCGCTGCTATGAAAATAGGAGCGAGGCCCTTTTCCTTTGCGCACGCAGATCACTCCGGCATGCCGGCGCGGCGCAGGCCCTCGTAAACGCGCTCGCGCTGCTTGAGGAATTCCGGCGCGTCGGAGACCTCAAGAGCGCGCCAGCGGCTCAAGGTGACGCCGGGGTATAGCTGCGGAAACTGCGC
>DATNCB010000707.1:0-6031 GCA_035571715.1 Ramlibacter sp. | reverse complement strand
ACGCCGCCGCCGAGGCAGATATCGCCGTCGTAGAGCACGGCGGATTGTCCCGGCGTGACGGCCCATTGCGACTCGCCGAACTCCAGATGGAACGAGCCGCCGGCCGCGGCGGCCAGCGTGCAGGCGGCGTCGGCCTGGCGGTAGCGGGTCTTGGCGGCATACGGCCCGGGCGCGGGAGGCTTGCCCGACACCCAGCTCGTGTCATCGGCGTCGAGCGCCTGTGACAGCAGCCAGGGATGGTCGTGGCCTTGCACCACCCACAGCGTATTCTTCGCCATGTCCTTGCGCGCGACGAACCATGGCTCGTGTTCCCCCCCGCCGCGCTGCGCGCCTCTTTCCTTCAGGCCGCCGATGCCCAGGCCCTGGCGCTGGCCGAGGGTATAGAAGCTCAGGCCCTGGTGCCGGGCGATCACACGGCCGCGCTCGTCCTTGACCGGCCCCGGTTCCTTCGAGATATAGCGGTTGAGGAATTCACGGAACGGCCGCTCGCCGATGAAGCAGATGCCGGTGGAGTCCTTCTTTTTCGCGTTGGGCAGTCCGATCTCCTGGGCGATGCGCCTCACCTCGGTCTTGCGCAGCTCGCCCACCGGGAACAGGGTCTTGGATAGCTGGGCCTGGTTGAGGCGGTGGAGGAAATAGCTCTGGTCCTTGGTGTCGTCCAGGCCCTTGAGCAGCTCGAACGCGCCGTTGCGCTCTCGAACCCGGGCGTAATGCCCGGTCGCGATCTTTTGCGCGCCCAGCCGCATCGCATGGTCCAAGAACGCCTTGAACTTGATTTCGGCATTGCACAGCACGTCCGGGTTGGGCGTGCGCCCGGCCTGGTACTCGCGCAGGAACTCGGCGAACACGCGGTCCTTGTACTCGGCCGCGAAATTCACATGCTCGATCTCGATCCCGATCACGTCGGCGACGGCCGCCGCATCAACGAAGTCTTCGTTGGACGCGCAGTACTCGCTGTCATCGTCGTCTTCCCAGTTCTTCATGAAGATGCCGACGACATCCCAGCCCTGGACCTTGAGCAGGTGCGCGGTCACGGCGGAGTCCACACCTCCGCTCAATCCCACGACGATCCTTGGCTTGCGATTCATTTGTGCGATTATTCCAGGCGAGCCTAGTCCTCATGCTTCATCGGCCCACCCTTCCCTCGCTGCCGCGCCAGCGCATGTCGCCCACGGCGCTGGTGACGGCGGGGGCGATCCACGTAGCTCTGCTGTGGTTGCTGCTCCAGTACTCGCCGTTGCAGCAAGCAATCCGGTATGTGGTCTATCAGTACGTCAAGCCGATCAGCCCTGCGGCTCAGCCGGGCAACAGCCGCGCCATCACCGTGAGGCCGCCGGTCACGCCGCACCAGGCAGAGAACGCGCCGGTGTTCTCAAGGACGCCCGAAACGAGCGTGCCGCTCAAGACCACTACGCAATTGCCGGACACGATGCAGGCTAAACGGCCGCTGCCTGGCCGGCGCGCCCCCGAGTTGCCGCTGCCCGTCGAGCCGCCGCCGTTGGTGCAACCCGAAGCGCCCTTGCCGGCCGAGGTGATGCCGCCAGTGCCGGCGCAGGCGCTGCCGCCGCCGCCCGCCCCGCCGCCGGAACCGCCACCCACGCCGCTGCCGGCGCCCGCGCCGGTGGATATACCTGCCCCGGCGCCGCTTCCTGTGCCTGCACCGCCGCCGGTGCCACTGCCTGAGCCCGCACCAGCCCCACCGGTCGCCGCACCCGCGCCGGTCGCGGAACCGCTGCCTGTTCCAGTGCCAGTGTCGCCGCCAATTGCGGCTCCGGCTCCGCCGCCCGAGCCCGTCCCGGCACCGGCGCCGGCAGCAGCAACGCCTCCGGCACCAGCCGCAGCGGAAGCGCCGGTCGCACCTGCCCCGGTACCGGCCGAAGTCGCACGACCGGTGCAGCGCCTGCAGGGACCCACTACCGACGTGCCGGTGCCGGCGAATTCGCCTGGCGCCTCTGCGGCGACACCCGTGCCGGTGGGACCACCCGGACCCGGCGCGGGCCGCGGTGGGCCCGCAAGCGCCGCGCCCGGCGGCGGCACTCCAGGTTCCGGGACTACCAGCCCCGCCGTGCCCGCGACCTCGGCTGTGCCTCAGGCCCCGCCTGCGCCAATCGTTGTTCCGGCGATTCCGCCGCACCCGGGGCCATATCGCGTCCAGCGCCAACGCAGCCTGGCCGACATGGCCAACGAACAGTTGCGTCGCGGCAAGCCCAAGGACCCGTTGGCTGAAGGCATGGAGGGCGCGACAGTCGACGATTGCCTGCACGCGCCGCACGAACCGCCGAGCGTCGGCGGCTTGCTCGCGGCGCCGGGGCTGGTGTCGCGCGCG
The DNA here is from genome assembly GCA_035571715.1 of Ramlibacter sp. Taxonomy (GTDB): domain Bacteria; phylum Pseudomonadota; class Gammaproteobacteria; order Burkholderiales; family Burkholderiaceae_C; genus Ramlibacter. The sequence continues at coordinate 3,705 of DATNCB010000707.1, read as the reverse complement.
CTGGGCGGGAAATGCCCCAAGTAGACTCAAAAGGACACGAGATGGATCTGCAACTCAAGGACAAGACGGCGCTGGTGACCGGCGCCAGCGCGGGCATCGGCCGCGGCATCGCCCTGGCGCTGGCCGCCGAGGGTGTGCGGCTCGCTGTGGCGGCCCGCCGCGTCGCGCAGCTGAACGCGCTGGCCGATGAAATCGTGGCGCAAGGCGGCCATCGGCCGGTCGTGATCGAGTCGGACCTGTATGCGGACGCCGCTGCCGCAGCGCTGGCCAGAGCGGCGCTTGCCGGGCTGGGCGCTGTGGACATCCTGGTCAACAATGCGGGCGGGTCGCGCAGCTTCAACGAGCTGCACGTGAGCGAAGAGCGTTGGCAGGAAGCGATCACGCTCAACTTCCATCGCCCGCGCCAGCTTGCCGAGGCACTGATCGACCAGATGATCGCGCGCCGCTGGGGTCGCATCATCAACATCACCGGCAAGAGCGAGCCCGATCATGTCAATGGCGCCTTCTGCGCCAAGGCCGGCATCCACAGCTGGGCCAAGGGACTGTCACGCATGGTCGGCAAGCACGGGATCACCGTCAACTGCGTGCCGCCGGGGCGGATCCATTCCGAGCAGATCCTGCGCAACTACACGCCGGAATACCGCCAGTGGCAGGCCGAGAACGAAATTCCGATGGGCCGCTATGGCGAACCCGAGGACATGGCCAACCTGGTGTGCTTCCTGGCATCGCCGCGCGCGAGCTACATCACCGGCGCGGTGATCCCGGTCGATGGGGGCTTGCGCCGCTACCAGTTTTGATTCCGCATCCAAGGAGACAGTCAATGAAGCAGCTCTTTTCGAGCAATCGGCGCCGGTTGCTCGCCGGCGCGGGCGCTTTGGCAGCCGTGGCGGCAGCCCCGAACCTGCGGGCCCAGAGCCATTGGCCCGGCAAGTCGATCCGCTTCCTGGTGCCGTTCGCGCCGGGCGGCACTTCCGAGATCGTGGCCCGCTCGGTTGCCGCCGAACTGACCAGACAACTGGGCCAGAGCGTCTACGTCGAGAACAAGCCGGGCGGGGCCGGCACGGTGGCGATGGTGGAAGCGGCCAGGTCCGCGCCCGATGGCTACACCATCATCCTGGGTCATGTCGGCACGCTGGCTGTCAACCCCTACATGCTGAGCAACCAGCCGTACGACGTGAACAAGGACTTCATCCCGGTCACGCTGCTGGCCAAGGTGCCCAACGTGTTCGTGATCCATCCGGACGTGCCGGCCAGGAACTTCAAGGAGTTCGTCGCCTATGCCAAGGCCAACCCCGGCAAGCTCAACTACGGCTCGGCCGGAAATGCGAGCGCCGGCCATCTGGCCATGGAATACCTGAAGCTGGTGACCGGCATGTACATCACGCACATTCCCTACCGCGGCACCGGCCCGCAACTCACCGATCTGCTAGCCGGCCGCACCCAGGCTTCCTCGGCCGGCATGCCGGCGCTGGGGGCGCATATCCGCGCCGGCAAGTTGCGCGCCATCGCGGTGGGCACGCTGCAGCGCATCGGCGCGATGCCGGACGTGCCCACTGTCGCCGAGATGGGCTACAAAGACTTCGAGACGTCGCAGTGGTACGGCATCCTGGCGCCGGCCGGCACGCCCGCCGACGTGGTCAAGAAGCTGCAGGAAGAGTCGTTGAAGGCGCTCAAGTCAAGCGCGGTGACCGAGCGCTTCGCCAATGACAGCGCCGTCGGCGGCGGCGGGCCGCCGTCGGAATTCGCCGCCTTCATCGCGCGCGAGCAGAAGATCTGGAAAGAGATCGTGCGCAAGGCCCATATCAGGGCAGACTAACTTATCAGCCCGCAGTGACGCCGGGATCGCTGTAGATCACCGATAGCGGATAGCGCGCGCCTGCCAGGTAGTCCTCGACGCACTTGAGCACCAAAGGGCTGCGATGTCGCTTGGCGCTGGCGCGTATCTCGCCCGGCGTGAGCCACAACGTGCGCACGATGCCATAGTCCAGCGGGCGCGCGGCATCGTGCGCGCCGAGCTCGCCGCAGAACGCGAGCCGCAGATACGTTACGTCGTCGCCGGTGGAATTGCGCAGTGTCCGCACCAGGTAGATGCCGAGCAGGGCCGTGGGAGGAACCGGTGACCGGTCTCTTCGAGCGTCTCGCGCGCACAGCCCTGGGCTGGCGATTCGCCGGGTTCGAGATGGCCGGCAGGATTGTTGAGCATCAGGCCCTCGGCGGTCTCTTCTTCCACCAGCAGGAAGCGGCCGTCGCGCTCGATGATGGCGGCGACGGTAACGCTCGGTTTCCATCTTGTGTCCATTGGCTCGATTATCGCGGCGCCTTGCCCGCCTCTGCGTACCGGCGCCGCGCCGGTTACCGCGGATTGCCGTGCGCGTGCGCCCTGCGACACAATGCGCGGTCGGTGCACACTCTTTCCTCATGAACCCATTTCGTTCGATGTCCATGCGCATCCTGCTCGCAAGCGTTGTTTTCGTGGCGGTGCTCGCGGGGCCGGCGTGGGCCCAGTCCGCTGTCCCCGCCGCATCGCCGGCCGCGCCAGCCGCCTCTGTAGCGCCGCCCGCCCGTGTCCCGGCCTTATTGCCCGCGGTGGTGCCGCCTCTGGTCGCCATTCAGCCGCCCTCGGCCGCGGTCAATCCCTACGGGCTGCGCGCGTTGTGGGCGCAAGGCGACTGGGTGGCTCAGGGCACGCTGGCCATCCTGGCGATCATGTCCCTGGCCAGCTGGTATGTCCTGATCACCAAGCTGCTGGCGCAGTCGCGCATGGGCGGCCAGGGCAAGGCGGCCAACAAGAGCTTCTGGGCGGCCGACAGCGTGCGGCAAGGCATGGAGGCGCTGCAAAAAAACAGTCCGTATCGCTTCATCGCCGAGTCGGCGCTGGAAGCGACGCACAAGCATGACGGGCTGATCGGCCAGGTGGACCTGAACACCTGGGTCGCGCAGAGCATCGAACGGGCGGTGGGCACCGTCCATAGCCGTACCCAGGAAGGGCTGGCGGTGCTGGCCACTGTCGGCTCGACCGCGCCATTCGTCGGCCTTTTTGGCACGGTCTGGGGCATCTACAACGCTCTGGTCAGGATTGGCGCGTCCGGCCAGGCTTCAATCGACAAGGTGGCCGGCCCAGTGGGCGAAGCCCTCATCATGACCGCGCTCGGCCTGGCGGTGGCGGTGCCGGCGGTGCTGGGCTACAACTGGCTGGTTCGGCGCAACAAGGTCGCGATGGACACGGTCCGCGGCTTCGGGTCGGACCTGCATACCGTGCTGCTGGCGGCGGGCACCAGACGCTAGCTTCGTACTTATATATATATGGCGATCCGCTATTCGCAGGCCGAAGACAGCGAAGACACCTTGATCGCCCAGATCAACACTACGCCGCTGGTCGACGTGATGCTGGTGCTGCTGATCATCTTCCTGATCACCATTCCGGTGGTCAACAGCTCCATTCTGGTCAGCCTGCCGCGCGAAGCCATTCAGTCGCGCGAATCTCAGGCCGAGAATGTCATCGTCACCGTCGATGCCCAAGGGGCGATCTACTGGTTCGATACGCGGCTGCCTGGCCCGCAAATGCTGCACGAGTTGCTCGACCGCGTATCGGTGCTCAAGCCGCAACCCGAATTGCACATCCGCGCGGACGCGCGGGCAAATTACGAATCGGTCGGCCAGGTGGTTTACGCGGCGCAGCAGACAGGCATCGCGCGCATCGGTTTT
>DATNCB010000706.1:0-4358 GCA_035571715.1 Ramlibacter sp. | reverse complement strand
GGGCTCGTCGGTCACCGCACCGGCGTCGAAGTCGATGATGCCGGTGAGGATCAGCTTGATCTCGTCGTTGGCACGAGCCAGTTCACCCACCGAACTGCGAATGCTGTCGTCGTCGCCCACATCCGTGGCCATGAAGGCGCCGTAGCGTTTGGCGCGCTTGACGCCCAGGCCGACCGAGCGGACCTGTGCCAACCTGCTGCCGGGACGGCGAGCTTCCGCGCGCAGCCGGTGGTTGATGCCGTGGCGGTCGCCGCCGTCGCGCACCGTGGTCACGCCATGGATGAGTGCCTGGGCGGCGGCGCGGCGCCCCGCTTCGGTCAACCTGTCGAGCGGCTGCTTCAGGTGTTCCGAGCGCAGCTTCGAGTCAGTCATTGCCCCGTCGAGGAACAGGTGGACATGGGCGTCCACCAATCCCGGCATCAGGAATGCGGCGCGCTCCACCGCCCAACCCTGCTGTGCCAGCGCCGCGGCGTGGTCACCGACCGCCACCTCAGCCAGCCGGCCGTCCACGATCTTCATCGTGCTGCGATCGGCGTGCCGCTGCTCGCCGTCGAACCATTCGTCGACGACAAGCGCGAATGAGTTTGGCGAGTTCATGCCTTGTACAGTTTGCGCACGGCGCGCAGGGCGTTGCTGCCGCTCTGTTCCAGGAAATTCTGGTAGGCCTTCAGCACATAGTTGTCCTCGGCCAGCGGCGCGTAGCCGCGCCACGGTGTGCCCAGGACAATGTCGAAGCCGTGCGGCACGGCCAGCGTCAAGAAGGCGTTTTCCAGCTGGTGCTTCAGGTCCGAGCCATCGGCGGCTTTCGGCGGCAACTGCTGGCCGATGTTCGACAACCCGCCCATCATGTGCAAACCCTTCAGCTCGGGGTCGCTGCCGATCAGCTTGACCGCCTCGAGCGTGCCGCGGTTCAGGCCTTCGGTGTCGGCAATGATGGCCGAGACCGACAGGTCGATGATGATGTCGTCCAGCGCCATCCCATGGTCCTCGCGCAGGCGCAGCGCCGCGCGTTTGGCCGTACCGGCAATGTCGGCGGCGCTCTTGTTGTTCTTGGCCACGCCATCCTCGACCCGCTCGGAGGCCATCACGATCACCTTGAACGGCCGCTGCTTGTACAGGCTCATCGCACCCCAGCGGTGCTCGGTGATCGAATTGATGATGGGCAGGGCACCGCCGGCGCGCGTTTGGTCATAGGTCTGCAGACAGAGTTCATGCGCTTGCAGGCTGGGCACGTCGAACGACAGCGGCAGCGTGACCACGGCCTGGATCGCCTGGATGGTTTCGGTCAGGAACGCCGCGTCGGTCATCGCGCGGGCGCCGATGTTCACGTTCAAGTAGGACGCCCCGGCCTGTGCCTGCTTCACGGCCAGGGCCTGGATGCCGGGCAGATCCGAGTTGTCGAACAGGGCTCTCGTGCTCTTGAAGCCCGGGTTGATGCGCTCGCCGATGATCCTGATATTGAAGTTCTGGGACGCGGTCACTGTGTCGCTCTCGCTGAATTGTTGAATCCGATGTGCTGCAGGAAGGTCTTCTGGAACCCGGCCTGGGTGCTCAGTTCGACATACCGGCAGCGTGCGGCGAGTTCGCCGGCTTCCTGGCGCGCCCGGCCCGAGGCCAGCATTCGCTGCACCCCCAATCCGGCCGCGTTGCCCACCTGTACGAAGCGCTCGATCGGCAACGCCGGGAACAGGCCGGTATCGATGCCGCTTTGGACGTCGATGTAGGCGCCGAACGCGCCGGCGATGATGACCTGTTCGATGTCGCCGGCCTGCAAGCCGGCCAGCCGCAACAGCAGCTCGACGCCGGCGCGAATCGCGGCCTTGGCCAGTTGCACGGCGCGCACGTCGTCCTGGCTGAAACTCACGCCGTCTGCCAGCCGCGCCATCCGCTTGCCCTCGCGCTCGGTCACCAGCGGGTGGCGCGTGCTCAGGCGACCGCGACCGTCGACCATGCCGGCGCGATGCATCGTGGCCATCACGTCCAGTACGCCGGAGCCGCACAAGCCGACGGGGGTCTTCTTTCCGATCACCTTGATCGTGAGCGAGCCGTCCGGCGCCAGGCCAACGCGTTCGATCGCGCCTTCCGCCGCGCGCATGCCGCAAGAAATGTGGCCCCCCTCCAGCGCGGGACCCGAGGGGCAGGAGGCGCTCAGGATCTGCCCTTTGTGTATGAGAGAAATTTCGGTGTTGGTCCCGATATCCATGACCAGGCTGGTCTTGTCGCCGGCCCAGAGACCTTGCGTGGCCAACAGCGCGGTGACATGGTCGCCACCGACGAAGCCGCCGACGTTGGGCGCGATGTGGACATAAGCACCCGGGCAGGCCGCCAGGCCGAGCTCGCGGGCCTTCACATCCATGCCCTGGCTCACGGCGGCGACAAACGGCGCGCGGCCGAGCTGGAACACCGGCAAGCCGAGCAGCAAATGCTGCATCGCCGTGTTGCCGCAGACCACCACGTCGACGATGTCCTCGGGTGCTGCCGACACTGCCTGGCAGAGGTCATGGGCCAGCGCATTCAGAGCCGTGATCGCGGCATCGCGTAGTTCGTCGCCGCCACCCGGCGTCACGGCGTGATTGACCCGGCTGATCACGTCTGCGCCCCAGGCGACCTGCGGATTCTCGATAGCCAGGCTGGCCAGGCGCTGCCCGCTTTTCAGATCGATCAGGAAGGCGGCCACATTGGTGGTACCCAGGTCGACTGCCAGACCCAGGCTTGGGCTGCCGCTCGCGGCGACGCCGATCAACTCATCGCGGTGCAGCCGCGCGCTGAGCGACCAGGAGTACGCGCGCAGCAGCGCGGGAAGCTCCCGCAGCGCGGCCAGGTCAAGACGCAGCTCGCAGCCGGGCAGGGCGCGGCGCAACCGCTCGACATCACTGCCGGGATCGGCCAGGCTGGCGGGAGCCAGGCTTAGTTCCACGCTCCTTACCAGCGGGTCCAGTGGCAGCGGCGTGCCGCTGGCGCTGCCCGCCACGTCGGCACGCACCACCGCCGCCAACGAACGCGGCGCGACTTCGACCGTGCAGTCCGACAAGGCGTGCAGCTGGCAGGCGCGTTGCCACTTGCTGCGTCCGGTTCGCGCCGGTCCGGATTCGATGTTGGGAGCGGTGTGTGGACTGTGCTCGACCTGGCCGTCGACGACATGAATCGAGCAGGTGCCGCAGGTGCCGCGGCCGCCGCAGGCGCCGACAATCCGAACGCCGTTGCGGCGCGCGCTCTGGAACAAGGTGTCGCCGGCCTGCGCGGTGATGACGCGATCCAGGTGCGCAAATCGAACCCTGTGTCCCGGGGGGACGGCGGCAGTGCTCGAGTGCTGGGTCATGGTGCGCGAGCTTCCTGGAGCGGTCGCTGGCCGGTATCAAGCGGCGGCGGCCGCGGCAAGCGCCCGCGCGCGCACGCCGCACTTCTCGCGCGAATTGCACGTGTCGCAGCGCGACCAGGAGCTTGCGGGCAGGTCGACACCCACGCCCAGCACCATCGAGGTCGACTTCAGCGGGTGCATGACGAAGCCTTCGCTCAGGCTGATGTCGATTTTTTCCGCGCCGGCCAGACGCAGCACGGTTCCCTGTGCTTCCAGCGCCAACCCGGGATCACCGGCGCGCAACTCGCCGCTCATGATGAGGCTGCTGCGGCTGACCTCCGCCTGCATGCGATCCTGGGCGCGGCGCGAGATGTCGAACAGCAGCTCGTTCCCCAATTCGTCCAGCGCCATAGCGAGCGAGATGCGGCGCTGCGCGAACAACTCGCTCACGCGCCGCTCGAGCCCCGTGCCGAGGGTGCATGCGCCGCAGGCTAGCGCCGTGAGCTGGCCTGTGGCCGGCAACAGCCAAGGCGCCTCCAGCGATTCGCCACCGGCTGTCAGGACTGGCGCCGCCGGCGCATCCAGGGGCACGATGCGGTAGCTGTACGCAGCGTGGATCAGCGCGTCGTCGCGTGCCATCGCCAGCGCTTCGGCGCGCAAGCGTGTGCGCGCAGCCGAGGGCCGCCCGTTCAGCGGCGCCGTCTGCGCGTGGCGCAGGATGTCGAAGCCGCGTGCCACTGCCATGGTCGTTTCTCAGCCGGCGTACTTGCGCGCCGCGTCGAACATCGCCCGCACGTTGGCCACCGGGGTTTCATCCGGAATGCCGAAAGCGCAGTCCAGGATCAGCTTGCCCCCCTTGTGGAAGACGTTGTCGGCCAGATGCTTGACGGCCGCGTCCACTTCATGCGGCTGGCCGGTGGTCATCAGCGAAGGCGACAGATTGCCGCGCAGGGCGACCACATCGCCCAGCACCTCGAAGGCCTTGACCATGTCGGTGCGCTCGAACCAGTAAATGCATTTGCCGGCCGGCACGTCCTTGATGATCTCCAGCCGCTTGGTG
>DATNCB010000705.1:0-1642 GCA_035571715.1 Ramlibacter sp. | reverse complement strand
GGGTAGGCAGCCATGAACAGCCGCGCAAAGCCGACCGCCAGCAGTGCCCCCACCAGGATGCCCAGCACCTGGTAGCGGAATTGGAGAACGCGATGGGTGCCCAGGCGCCAGCCGGTGGAGCGATCCTGCTGCATGTCGCCGGCCACGCTGACGGCCACCAGCAGCACGGTGCCAGCCATGAGGCCGACGCCCGGGTCCTTCAGTCCAAGCGCCGCCATCAGCACGACGGAGACCACGAACGCCGACGAGATCGGGTTGGAATCGCTGACACCGGCCGATATGCCGTTGACCATCGCAAATACGAACACCAGGGCCACCGCAAGCAGCAGAAACCCGAGCGGCTGCCCGAGCACCGCATGCCCGGTGAATACGATGCCGGCGCCCCAGCAAGCGATCCACAGCAGCAGGCGCGCGCTGTGCACGCGCTTCCAGTCTTCCTCTGCGGGCAAGGCCGTCGACGTCGGGCGCGAACGCCATTGCTCCCAGCCGCGCCAGCAAATCACACCCAGGTCGACGAGCGCCGCGCCCATGATCGTGCCGAGCGCGAGCAGGAACGTGATCTTGCGAAACGGGTCGCCGCGCTCCAGCCAGCCGATCGAGACGAAATACGGCTGAAGGGCCCAGCCGACGAGCCCGCCGGTCACTGCCGGGATGCCGATGCGCGCGCCGACCACCATGCCGGCGCCGAAAGTCGAGGCCGACAGTTCCACGGCGCCGAGCAGCGGCACGCGCCCCGACGCGAGGCCCGCGGCCAAACCCGCCGCCACGCCGCCGCCGAGCTTGCCGATCGAGCGCCGCAGCAGCGCCGGGTCCGTCAGCGCCCGCAGGATGTTGGCCACCGCCAGCCCCGAGGGGAAGGCCAGGCGCATCCGGTCCACCAGGATGGGCGTGTACAGCATGCCGATGCCCGCGCCGAACATGCCGATGCACAGCATGTAGGCAACCAGTTGCCACACCGGCGGCTGCGGCAGGCCCATCCAGACCATGGCCTGCACCAGCACGCACATGCCGCTCATGCTGGCCACCGAGGCGGCCGCCGTCTGGATGAAATTGGCGCCGTGCTTGCCGTCAGGGCCGTAGCCGGCGGTGACCGTGGAGCCGAGCAGGCCGGCGAGCACCTGGCCGCCGACGAAAAAACCGAGCGAGAAATTCATGTACGCCGCGGTGACGCCGGCCAGCGGCCCCAGCACGAAGATGCCGACGGCACCGAGCAACAGGTGGTACTTCCAGCTGCCCTGCACAGGCAGCCAGGCCCAGCGCGCTGTCGCGGGAGCAGGTACCGGGGAAATCAGCATCGGGGCGTTCGCAGTTCTTGGCGGGCCCAGTATCCGGTGTTTCGACCGGCGATGCGCGCTACTTGGCGAGCGGCGCGATCTTCTGGTCGATCGCCCCGAAGATGCTCTGGCCGTCGCGGCCCTTCATCTCGATGCGGATGGTGTCGCCGTACTTCATGTACTGCGTCGTGGGCTTGCCGTCCAGGATGGTTTCGATCGCGCGCTTCTCGGCGATGCAGCTGTAGCCCTTGGTCCACTCCTTCTTGCCGTCCGTTTCGGTGGCGCGGTTGCTCACCGTGCCCGAGCCGACGATGCTGCCGGCGCGCACGTTGCGGGTTCGGCAGATGTGGGCGATCAACTGGCCGAAG
>DATNCB010000704.1:0-1503 GCA_035571715.1 Ramlibacter sp. | reverse complement strand
GCCCGTCACGTATATGGGCGCCTTCCGCGCACCGGAACGCAAGGGCTTCGACAACCAGCTGGTGCATGCCTTTCCCAACATCACCACTGTCGACATGACCAGCACCATCAACCAGTTGCAGAGTGTGCTGGACAAGGTGATTCGCGCGGTCGAGTTTCTGTTCGGCTTCACGCTCGCGGCCGGCGTGGTGGTGCTGTTCGCTGCTGTGACGGCCACGCGCGAGGAGCGCGCCCGCGAGTTCGCGATCATGCGGGCCGTCGGCGCGAGCGGCGCGCTGCTGCGCCAGGTGCAACGCGCGGAACTCGCGGGCGTGGGCCTGTTGGCGGGTTTTCTCGCCAGCATCGTCGCGTCCGCGGTGGGCTGGGGACTTGCGCATTACGTTTTCGATTTCGAGTGGACCGCCTCGCCGCTGGTGCCGCTGTTTGGTGCACTGGCCGGCGCGGCGCTGGCGCTCGCGGCCGGCTGGTGGGGATTGCGCGAAGTGCTCAACCGCCCAGTTGTCGAGACACTGCGGCGCGCCCCTGAGTGACGCCGTGGATGGGTTCCCGCTTACGCGAAACTTTCTTCGCGAGGGATCGGGTGTGCGCATAACAGACCGCACAACTACAGCATTGCGCTTGGTTGCGGGGGTACTTGACTTGTGTCAACTGGCCCCAGCGTGGCCCGGAACATACTCCCTGCACCCAAACCGGTAGCGCTTCGGAGGCTCCTTAGCCGGGCCTAGGACAACTGGTGGGCGCGATGAAAAGACTGCCTGACCGGTACCGAAGCCCGTCAGCGGCGGCCGACATGAAAGCGAACGTTATGCCCCAGTTCGAGATCGTGGCTCGTGAGGATTTCTCCGAGGTGACTTATCTCCTCGAGGTGCGCCATCCGCAAATGGCGAAAGCCGCGAAACCGGGACAATTCGTTATCGTGATGCTCAACGAGCATGGCGAGCGGATTCCACTCACCATCGCCGACTACAACCGCGAACGCGGAACGATCACGCTCGTGATCCAGGCAGTCGGCAAGACAACCAGACAGATGCAACAGGAGTGCCGCGTCGGCACTTTCCTGTACGGCATGGTCGGACCAATGGGCATTCCCAGCCCGATCAGCCACGCAAAAAAGGTGCTGTGCGTCGGGGGCGGCCTGGGCGTCGCACCGGTGTTCCCGCAAGCCCGTGGTTTCAAGGAAGCCGGCGCCTATGTGATCGGCGTGCTCGGTTTCCGCAGCAAGGACCTGGTCTTCTGGGAAGACAAGTTCCGCGCGCAATGCGACGAGCTCATCGTGTGCACCAATGACGGTTCCGCCGGCATGAAGGGACTGATCACCGACGGCATCGCGGTTGCGCTCGAAGGCCACCCGGATATCGAAGAGGTCGTCGCGATCGGCCCGCCGATCATGATGAAGGCCTGCGCCGATGCGACGCGCTCGCGCAAGATCAAGACCATGGTCAGCGTCAACCCGATCATGGTGGATGGCACGGGCATGTGCGGCGGCTGCCGGGTCAAGGTGGGC
>DATNCB010000703.1:0-6577 GCA_035571715.1 Ramlibacter sp. | reverse complement strand
CGGGGAGAAGCTCTTGACGGAGTCATAGGGCATGCGCCCCGCGTACAGCGTGGCATTGGCGGCGTGCGCGGCAATCACCGTGAGGAACGTGTGGCCGTCGGGCGGCGACTTGGCGGCCAGGTCGGCTCCCAGCAGCGAGTTCGCGCCGGGCTTGTTCTCGACCACGATGGTCCAGCCGGTTTGCTCCTGCACCTTCTGCAGCACCATGCGGGTGGCGTTGTCGGTGATGCCGCCGGGCGTGTACGGAACGATCCACCTGATGGGCTTGCCGGGCCAGGCACCGCCGGCGGCGCCCTGGGCGAACGCACCGGAGCAGACGAGGGAAAACGCCAGCGCGGCGAACCGGGTAAAGCGGTGCAACGTCATGATTTCGTCCTGTGGTCGAGCAGCGCAAACTATACGCCGCGACTTGTTCAGAGCTTCCCTACAGCCCATCCTATGCGTGTTGTCACCTCCGGTCACAGTGCCGGTGAGCATCATCGCCAGCATCGGGTTCTCGCCAAAGCGGAGCCAAGGATGAACCCGATCGAAATTGACGCCAGCCGCCGGATGCGCATTTGGTTTTGGCTCGTTTGGCTTTCAGTTGCCGCGGCACTGGCCGCGTGCGGCGGCGGAGCCGGCGGCAGCGGCGATCAAGTCAACGCCAGCCCGGTTCAGGCGCGCAGCGTGGACAGCAGCTGCAGCTTCGATCACGCCTTCATCACGGTGGAGAAAATTCGCGTACGACAACGCAGCGCGGGGCCCGATGAGGAAAAGGGCCGGACCGACATCACGCTGCCGGCGCCACGCCGCATCGATCTGACGAACCTGGGCGGCGGCCTGTTGCAAGCGCTGGACGCCGCGCCGCTGCCGGCCGGTCAATACGCCGAAGTGCGGCTCGTGCTCGCCGCCAACAGCGCAACCGGCGCCGGCAGCATGGCCAATGCAGTACAGCCCACCGGCGCCAGCCTGGCCGCGCTCTCCACACCTGGCGCCGGGCAGGGCGGGCTCAAGCTGCGGGTCGCCTTCGTGGTGCCCGAGGGACAAGTGGCGGATCTGGTGCTGGCCGACTTCGACCCGTGCCAGTCGATCGTGCGTGCCGGCAACTCAGGGCGATTCCTGCTCCAGCCAACGATCGCTGCACGCGCGGTCGTGGTCCCCGCCAACCCGGAGCGCCGCATCGATGGATTCATTTCCCCGCTATTGGGCGGCGGCTTCGTGATCCTGCGGCGCGACTTGCCGGACAGCGTGTTCGCACAACGCTTCGACGCCGCCGGCGCAGCCGTGGGCGCCGAGATCCGCATCGGGGTGAGCGCGGTGCCGGGCGGCACGTTGATCGGCATCACGCCAATGGCGGGCGGCGGCTACTTGTTCACTTGGCTCGGGCCGACGCCGAACCCGGAGTTGCGGTTCGTGGCCGACTTCCCCGTCATCGTTCAGCGCTACGGCCCCGACGGCACGCTGCTGGGCAGCGAACAGGGCGCTGTGAGCCAGCCCGTCGCGTTGCCCATAGTGGCCCCTTCCCTGCCTCAGACCGCGGCCTTGCCCGGCGGCGGACATGTGCTGGTCTGGGGACGGCAGGATGACGCGGGCTTCAACATCTACGCCCGGCGCTTCGCCGCCGACGGCACGGCTGCGGGGGCCGAACAGTGGGTCGGTGCGGGAGGCGGCGAGCTTCACGTCGAGGCAACGCCTGGCGGAGGATTTCTGGTCAGCTGGGGCGCCGCCCCGGGATTCGGGAAAGCCTTCGGGCCCGACGGCGCGGCGTTGGGTCGGGCGCAAACGGCCGCGTTACTCGAACCCAGCATCTCGCCGCAATCAGCGTCCTCGATGGCCGTGCTGCCAGACGGCAGCTATGTGGTCACCTGGCTCGAGGCCGGGGTGATTAATGCCCGGCGATTCGCGGCCAATGGCGCGCCGCTGGGCGGCGTGACGCGTATCAATACCGCACCCAGCACCTTCTCCGGCCCGACGGTCGCGGCAATCGGCAACGGCTTTGCCGTGACTTGGGCGGCGGATGGCGCCGGAGGCAGCTTCGCCCGCTTCTTCGACGCGAACGGTTTGAAGGGATAGAGTGCACGCATTCCCAACCGCTTTGGAGGAGTTTCGTGAAGACTTACAAGATTGCATGCATCCCAGGCGACGGCATCGGCAAGGAAGTGGTACCGGCCGGCCAGGCCGTGCTGCAGGCGCTGGCCGAATCGGCCGGCTTTCGCATCGAGTTCGCGACGCTCGGCTGGGGCGGCGACTGGTATCGCGCTTACGGCGAGATGATGCCGGCCGACGGGCTGGACGCCCTGCGCGGCATGGACGCGATCCTGTTCGGGTCGGCCGGCGATCCGCACATCCCCGACCACATCACGCTGTGGGGCCTGCGCCTGAAGATCTGCCAGGGCTTCGATCAATATGCCAACGTGCGGCCCACGCGCATCCTGCCCGGCATCGACGCGCCGCTGAAGCGCTGCAAACCGGCCGACCTGGACTGGGTGATCGTGCGCGAGAACTCCGAAGGCGAGTACGCCGGTGTCGGCGGCCGGGCCCACCAGGGCCACCCGATCGAAGTCGCCACCGACCTGAGCATGATGACGCGCGCCGGGGTCGAGCGGATCATGCGCTTTGCTTTCAAGCTGGCGCAGTCGCGGCCGCGCAAGCTGCTCACGGTCGTCACCAAGTCGAACGCGCAGCGCCATGCGATGGTGATGTGGGACGAGATCGCGGTGCAGATCTCCAAGGAGTTCCCCGACGTGACCTGGGACAAGGAACTGGTGGACGCCTGCACCGCCCGCATGGTCACGCGTCCGGCTTCGCTGGACACGCTGGTCGCGACCAACCTGCATGCCGACATCCTGAGCGACCTCGCGGCCGCGCTGGCCGGCAGCCTGGGTATCGCGCCCACCGCCAACATCGACCCGGAGCGCCGCTATCCTTCCATGTTCGAGCCCATCCACGGCTCGGCCTTCGACATCATGGGCAAGGGCCTGGCGAATCCGATCGGCACCTTCTGGAGCTGTGTGATGCTGCTCGAGCACATCGGCGAGCCGGCGGCCGCGCGGCGGCTGATGCAGGCGATCGAGAAGGTGACCGCGAACAGTGAGCTGCACACACGCGACCTTGGCGGCTCGGCGCGTACTGAGGAAGTCACCGATGCCGTCTGCACGCTGCTTGCCCACAATGCCTCGCAATGAGCCACGCCCATCTGCTGGACCGTGTGATCGGTGACAGGCGTCCCGACCTGAGCACCGACGCGCTGCTGCGGCAATTCGAGGCAACGCCCTACGACGATCGGATCGCCGCGCGCAGTACCTATGAGGTGCTGCGGCTGGGCGCCGCGCGCGATCCCGATGCGCCGGCCCTGCAGTTCCTGCCGACTGCGGATCCCGCGGAAACGCCGGTGACCGTGAGCTTCCGGCAGTTCATGGCGGGCGTGACGCAGGCGGCGAACATGTTCCACCAGCTGGGCGTCGGATCGAACGACGTGGTGAGCTTCCTGCTGCCGTTGCTGCCCGAGAGCTTCATGGCGCTGTTCGGCGCGCAGGCGGCGGGCATCGCCAATCCGGTCAATCCGCTGCTCGAAGCGGGCCAGATCAGCCAGATCCTGCGTGCCGCCAATACCAAGGTGCTGGTGACCCTGAGCGCGCAAGCCAGCGCCGAAATCTGGAGCAAGGTCGAGCGCATTCGCAGCGAGTTGCCGGGGCTGAAGGCGATCGTCGTGCTCGGACCAACGGAATCGGGCGCGGACGACGTCCACACCTATGCGCGGCTTGCCGCGGCGCAGCCGTCGGACCATTTGCGCAGCGGACGCCAGATCGCGCCGAGCGACACGGCCGCGTTCTTCCACACCGGCGGGACCACCGGCATGCCGAAACTCGTGCGCCATACGCACCGCAACGAGGTCTACCAAGCCTGGTTGATGGCGCTGATGCTGCCGAGCAATGCGATCCTGTTCGGCTTGCCGCTGTTCCACGTCGGCGGTGCGCTGACGCAGGGACTGGGCAGCCTCGGCATGGGTGCGACCCTGGTCGTCCTCTCGCCGGCCGGCTGGCGCAACCCGAACGCCGTGCGCAACGTCTGGCAGCTGGTGCAGCGCTACCGGCCCCAGGTTTTCGGCGGCGTGCCGACGGTGCTCGCCGCGGCGCTGGGCGTGCCGGTCGGCGAGGCCGATGTCTCCAGCATCCGCTTCTGTTCCGGCGGCGGTTCGGCGATACCGGTGGCGGTCGCGCAAACCTACCAGAGCCGGTTCAAGGCGCCGGTGCTGGAGGTCTACGGAATGACGGAGACTGCCAGCGTGCACCAGATGAGTTATCCGGATCGCCCGGTCCGCCTCGGCTCCGTCGGCCATCCGGGGCCATACAGCCGCGTTCGCGTCGTCCGGCTCGACGCCGATGACCGCTACGTGCGGGACTGCGCGGTCAACGAGATCGGCACGGTCGCGATGTCCGGGCCCGGGGTGTTTTCGGGGTATCTGAGCGAGAGCCACAACCGCACCGCTTTCGTCGAACCGGGCTGGGTGAATTCGGGTGACCTGGGGCGGCTCGATGAAGAAGGCTACCTGTGGATCACCGGGCGCGCGAAGGACCTGATCATCCGCGGCGGCCACAACATCGATCCGATCGCGATCGAGGAAGTCCTGTTCCAGCATCCGGCTGTCGCTTTCGCCGCCGTCGTGGGACAGCCCGACGCCTATGCGGGCGAACTGCCGGTGGCCTATGTGCAACTGAAAGCGCAGGCGCAGGCCGATCCGGCCGAGCTGCTGGCGTTCATCGCCGCGCGCACACCCGAGCGCGCCGCCAACCCGGTCCATGTTTACGTGATCGAGGCGATGCCGCTGACCGGCGTGGGCAAGGTGTTCAAGCCGCAACTGCGCTGGGACGCGGCGCAGCGCAAGGTGACCCAGATGCTGGCCGACCTGCAACGCCCTGATCTGCACATGGCAGTGGCCGTCGCAGCCCACGCGGTGCACGGCAGCCTGATCACGGTCCAGCTGGAAGGCTCGAACGAAACCAACCACGAGGTCGTCGAGCGCGAAGTGCGCCAACGACTGGACCCACTCGTCATGAGGCACGAAATCGTCTGGAGCTGACGGTCCCGAGCCCGAACGCCACACCTGCAAGCAACCCATCACACAAGGAGAGAGCAGCATGAGATTTCGCATCAGAACATGGATAGGCATCCTCGCTCTGGCGGTGGCTCCGGCCGTCATGGCACAAGCGTGCCCCGAAAAGAACGTGCTGTATTGGCAGGCGTTTCCGCCGGGCGGGGAATCCGACCTCGCGGCACGGCACCAGCAGGTCGTGCTCAAGAAGAAGTGTCCCGCGATCGACACCATCATCCAGTACAAGGCCGGCGCCGGCGGTGGGCTGATGTGGTCGCAGATGAATCAGCTGCCTGGCGACGGCCTGAACATCGTGGGCATCAATCTGCCGCACATCGTGTTCCAGCCGATCGAAGGCGACGTGCAGTACAAGACCCCCGACGTGACGCCGGTGTTCTGGTTCCACTTCACGCCCGATGCGCTCGTGGTGCCCGAAGCCAGCCCGCACAAGACGTTTGCCGACTTCCTCGCCGCGGCGAAGAAGTCGCCCGGCAAGATGAACCTGGGCGGCTCGGGCCTGAACTCGGCCAATCACGCGTCGCACGAGCGCCTCAATGCCGCATTCGGCATCAAGAGCACCTACGTGCCGTACAAGGGAACCGGCGATATGTCGCTGGCGGTCGTGGGCAACCAGATCGACGGTGCCGTGACCTACACGGCCTTCGCGGTCAACAACAAGGGCAAGGTGCGCGCGTTGGCGGTGGCGATGGAAAAGCGCCATCCGCTATTGCCCGACGTGCCCACGTTCCGGGAGCTGGGGGTGGACTGGGTCGACGGCGCCTACCGGGGCATCGGCATGCCGAAGTCGACGCCGCCGGAAGCGCGCAAGCGCATGTCCGACCTGTGGGCGTCGCTGAACAACGAGCCGGAGATGAAGGAACTCGCGGCCAAGAGCGGCTTCGAGCTGATCAGCATCGGCGTCGAGCAGATGGACGGCTTCATGAAGGACAAGATCAAGGTCTACGCCGAAGGCGCCAAGCTGCTGGGGCTGGGCAAGAAGCAATAGCCGCGACTTGTCATTCACATTTCGTGTTGCAGGACGTTTGCAGAAGCAGCACGAATGACATCTTTGCAACGCCGATTACAGATGACGCAGGCCGGATCAGCGAATTTGCCTGCAAATTGACTCCCATGGAATCGCATCTGCCAACGCCGAGCTGCGCGAGGCTCGTTTGCGCGGCAGCGTTGAGCATCGCGGCGGGTGCGTGGCCGGCCCTGGCGCAGCAGCCGCAGAACACTGTCAACCCGGCGCTGGTGCAACGCAGCGCGCCACCTGCAAGCGCGCCGGCGGCTGGCGCTGCATCTGCCGCCGCGGCTGCAATGGGCGCGCCGCCCGTGACAACGCCCGCGCCCGCCACGCCAACGCCAGCAACGCCCGCGCCCGAGGGGTCCACGCTCGGCGCCCCCGCTGCGCCCGCACCCGCAGTGCCGTCGGCCGCGGTGCCCGCACCCGGCACGTCACCCTTCAGCGCGCCCATGCCAGGCGCGCCACCGGTGATTGCACCC
>DATNCB010000702.1:0-7496 GCA_035571715.1 Ramlibacter sp. | reverse complement strand
TGCGCCGGTTCGACCGTGTCACCGCTGCGGACGTGCAGCTGCGCGACCGTAAGGTTGCGTTCCACATCGGCGAGGAGCCGCCGCTCGTCACCAGATTGCTGATCGAGCGTTAGCGCGCGTATGAACCTTCGGCACGCACGGAGGAACCAAGCCTGCTATGGAAACAGTACACGCCGCCCCAGGCGCCCCGCGGCGGTATGGTGCCGTGGCCATCGGCTTGCACTGGCTGATGGCGATCGTGCTCACGGTGCTGGTCGTGATGGGGCTGTACATGGCGAGCCTGCCCGACGTCGGCTTCGATACGAGAAAGATCGTCCTGATCCTCTACCACAAGCAGATTGGCATGTTCGCGCTCGCACTGGCCCTGTTGCGGTTGGGCTGGCGCGTCGGCCACGTACTGCCCGCATTGGTCGAAACGCTGCCCGACTGGCAACAAGTTGCCGCGCGATTGGTCCACTTGTGTCTGTACGCCGTGATGTTCGCGCTGCCGGTCACCGGCTGGCTGATGTCCTCCGCTGCCGGCTTTACGGTGTCGCTTCTCGGCCTTTTCGACCTGCCGGACCTGGTCGTGAAAGATGACTTCCTTTTCCAGGCGTTCGTGCAGGCTCACAAATGGTTGAGCTACGCGCTGATTGCGCTGACAGTGGTGCACGCCGGCGCGGCGTTGATGCATCACTTCGTGAACAAGGATGAGACGTTGCGAAAGATGCTGGTTTAGCGCAGGCCTATTGCGCTTTTTCGAGCACAAAGCTGGCGAGTTCCTTTAGCGCTTTGGCAGTCGCATCATTGCCCGCGACGACGCCCGCATAAGGCGTCTTCTGCTGCATGGGCTCGCGGATCGATATGTCCCTGGTAGCGACGACAGCGCCAGCCGCGCCTTCACTCAACTGAAACCGCAGCGACAGCTGCAGCGCCGCGGGTTCGGACGTGAAATCGGCGATGAGCTCGCTGATCTCGGTGCGAAGTGCGTAGCTGTGACGCCCGGCATAGGGCGGCGTCAGCACGGCACTGAAGAAATGCGTGTTCTGCAGCGTCCCGACAAGCAACGGCTGGAGCATCTGCGCCGGAGGCTCCGCCCACTCGTGCTGGCTGAAATACGCGATTTCGTAGGGCCGCGTCATGTAAGCCATTTCGGTGGTGTCGTAGAGGGGCCGGGTTTGCGGCGGATACACCACCAGCACGGCGCCTTGGGACGAGCGCTGCGGTACTTCGGGCGGCATCTTGTTCAACATCTGTTTGCTGGGCTGCGGCGGTGGCGCCGACAGCAGCGCGCAACCGGCCAGCGACAGCGCGAACACCGCGCCAAAGAGCCGGGTAGCCAGCCGCGCCCGGTTGGCCGTCACCTTGTTTCACCCGGCCCGGGTGGCCGTTTGCCGGTGCCGCGAACCAGGACGGTCGGGTCCCGCTCGATCCTGGTCGCCGCGCTGTTCAACGTGGTGGCCAAACGGTCCAGCTTCACGATCGCTTCGTAGGCCTGGGGCAGGAGCTGGGTCTGCAAGGCCTTGGTAGTCTCGTTCCCGGCTTCCAATAAGGGATCGAGCCGGCTGCTGGCCCGCTCGGCGTCCAAAGTCAATGCGGTCGACAGGCGGTCCAGATTGGCCAGCGCTTGGTACGCTTGCGGCAACAACTGCGTTTGCAAGGCCTTGGCGGTCTCGTTGCCCGACACCAGCAACGGTTCGAGGCGGCCGCTGGCCCGTTCGGCATTCGAAATGAGGGTGTTCATTTTTTCGCTGTTGTCCGCCAGGGTTCGGGTGATCGTCTGCATGCTTTCCAGCGACTGCTTCAGTGACGCGATCGTCTTCGCATCCAGCGACGTCTGCAACAGCGCCGTGATGGACTGGACATTCTCGTTGACCTGGCTCATGGTCGTGTCCATGTTGACCGAGCGCGATGGCGCCGTACGAATCTGCCGATAGCCGATGCCGGCATCGGCCACCGGCTGCGCGCCGGCAGCGTCGTTTTCCAACGAGACATAGACATAGCCCGTGAACCCCTTGCTCGCGAGCCCGCGCGAGGTGATGGTTGCGACCGTTGCCGGGGTGACCGGAGCGTCTTTCCTGACGTGCAGCAATACGCTCACGGAGCCTGGATCGGTCAGCTCGACACGCGCGACTTTCCCCACTTCCACCCCGTGGAATTCAACGGGGGCATCGGGAATCAGCCCGGAGACCGGCTCATGCGTGCGGATCTCGTATGTGGCATAGCGGCTGGAAGCCACCGCTAACCAGCCGATTGCAGCGACACCGCCGAGCAGCAGGAGCCCGGCGAAAATCCACAAGGCCCGGCTTTCGGGACTGCGGCCGGCCAGCGGCGTCTGGACCGTCGACTCGGAATTTGCAGGATCGGAAGACATGGAGAGCCTCGCTTTCCAGGCGGCCAGCGGCACGCTGTACGTCAGAATAGCCTGACCGCCCGATCCGGTTAGTGCGCGTCATCGGACGATAGTTTCCATGCATGCGGCAGAATGCTTGGCTCTTATGGCCAACGAGCTTTCCATCCGCAAGGGCGAACTTCGCGACCGGGCCATCATCGCCGGCTTCAACCGTTCGATGGCGCTTCAGACCGAAGGCAAATCGCTGATTGCCGAACTGGTCGACGCGGGAGTGCTCCGGCTCCTGAGCGATCCTTCACTCGGCTTTTACGTGGTCGCCGAGCACAGGAACAAGGTGATCGGCTGCCTGATGGTCACCAACGAGTGGAGCGACTGGAGAAACGGCCTGTTCTGGTGGATCCAGAGCGTCTATGTCGAGGCCGCCTGGCGCCGCCAGGGCGTGTACCGGCGCCTGTACGATTTCATTCGCAACCTGGCGCAGGCCGACTCCGGCATCTGCGGCTTTCGGCTCTACGTGGAAAAGGAAAACGCCGTCGCGCAAGAGACCTACGCGTCATTGGGCATGGTGCAGACCGACTACCTCGTGTACGAGGAGCTGAAGCCCGGCGTGCGTTATTTCAACGAGCCGGGTTAGACCTTCTTCGCGCCCAGCCGCGACTCCTTGCCCTGCACCAGACGCAAGATGTTTTCGCGATGCCGGTACGCGAGCAGCATCGCCATAGCGAACAAGGCAAAGGCGACCCGGCTGTCCGCATACCACTGGATGCGATCGCCCAGCAAGTAGTAGCACGGCGCGAACACGGCCGCCACCAGCGAGGCCAGCGAAGAATAGCGGAAGAAAAAGGCGATGATTAGCCAGCTGGCGGCGGTGGCGGCGCCCAACAGCAGGTCGATGCCGAACACGACGCCGATGAATGTGGCGACTCCCTTGCCACCCTTGAACCCGAAGAACACGGGCCACAGGTGCCCGAGGAAAGCGGCCAGGCCCACCAGTGCGATGGTGCCTTCGCCCAGCCCGTAGTTCCTGCCGAACCATTTCACCAGCAACACGGGCACCGCCCCCTTGAGTCCGTCGAGCACCAGCGTCACGATGGCGGCGGCCTTGTTGCCCGAACGCAGCACGTTGGTCGCGCCCGGGTTGCGGCTGCCGAAAGTGCGCGGGTCTTTCAGCCCCACAACGCGGCTGACGATGACGGCGAACGACAACGAGCCGATCAGGTAAGCCGCGACGGCGGCCACGATGGAATAGAGCAGTTGCAAGGCCATGATGCCGCTATTCTGCCAGCGCGCAATTCACCGGCTTGGCACCGAGCAGCCGCACGCACACCTGCGGGTCGATGCCCACGAGATAGCCGCGGCGCCCGCCATTGATCGCGATCCTGGGCAGCGCAAGGATGGATTCCTCGATATACACCGGCATCGCCCTGCGTGTGCCGAAGGGCGAAGTGCCGCCCACCAGGTAGCCGCTATGCCTATTCGCCACTTCGGGCTTGCAGGGCTCGACCGACTTGGCGCCGATCTGCCGGGCCAGGTTCTTGGTCGAAACCTTGCGGTTGCCGTGCATCAGCACGATCAGCGGCTTGCCCTTGTCGTCTTCCATGACCAGCGTCTTCACCACCGTGAAAGGATCGAAGCCCAGCACCTGCGCGCTGTGCTGCGCGCCGCCATGCTCCAGGTATTCGTAGGGATGCTCGGTGAACGCAACCTTGTTTGCCCGGAGCAACGCCGTCGCCGGCGTTTCGCTGATGTGATCCTTCTTGGCCATATCTTCTCAGGCCCGGGATGACAAACCTTTCGCCCGCTCCTCCTCCCGCAACCGCAACACCTTGCGCTGCACCTTGCCGGTGGTGGTCATCGGCAAGGCGTCGATGAATTCGATCTCTTTCGGATACTCGTAAGGTGCGAGCTTGTCCTTGACGTGCGATTGCAGCTGCGCGACAAGGTGCGCGTCGAAGCCGGCCGCCCCGTCCCCCGCCTCGGCGCGCGCCGCCGCGAACTCGGGCGCCAGCACCACGAAGGCCTTCACCAGTGCGCCGCGTTCGTGGTCGGGCTTGGGGACCACGGCGGCGTTGATCACGGCCGGGTGCTTGACCAGGCAGTTCTCGATCTCGCTCGGGCCGATGCGGTAACCGGCGGCCTTGAACACATCGTCGGCGCGGCCCTGGTACCAGAGATAGCCGTCCGCGTCGCGCGTAGCCAGGTCGCCGGTGCGGCACCAGTCGCCGGTGAACTTGCCTCGCGTAGCCGTTTCGTTCTTCCAGTAGCCGAGAAAGAAGATCGGGTCGGCGTCGCCATGCACGTCGTAGCGGTTGACCGCCACGTCGCCCGGCACGCCGTCGGCGCATTCTTTGCCGTCGTCATCGATGACGGCGACCCGATGGCCCGGGTACGGCCGGCCCATGCTGCCCGGCTTGGCCGGCCAGCCGATGCCGCCGTCGGTGTGCGCCTTCAACGCTCCGCCGGAGGACCATTCCATGCCGCAGTTGCCGACGACGTAGTTGATTTCGGTCTGGCCGAACATCTCGTTCACGGTGACGCCCAGGTGGTCGCGGCAGTAGGCGAAGACCGCGTCGCCCACGGCCTCGCCGGCGCTCATCATCGCTTGCAGTTTGAGCTGGAACTGCCGGCCCGGCTCCGGATAGGCCTTCATCATCGCCTTCAGGGCGGTGGGGAACAGGAAGGTGTGGGTGACCCCGTGTTCCTGCATCAGCGTCAGCGCCAGCTCGGGGCTGAAGCGCCCGTTGTACGCGACGATCGGCCGGCCGAAGTAGAGCGTCGGCAGCAAAGCGTCCATGAGCCCGCCTGTCCACGCCCAGTCCGCCGGAGACCAGAAAACGCCATGGCTGTCATCGGGCAAGCCCGGCGCGAACCCGAACCAGTTCTGGCTGCACACGAAGCCGGAGAGATTGCCGATCAGCGCACGGTGCGGGATGAAGGCGCCTTTGGGCGGGCCGGTGGTGCCGCTGGTGTAGATCAGCACAGCACCTTCGTCCGCCTTCGTCTCGACGGGCGCGAAGGCGGTCGGCTGTTTCGCCAATTCGCTCTCGTAGCCCTGGTCCGCTTGCGAAGTGGCTGCGCCGACACCGATGATCGTGCGCAAGACCGGGCACTGGCCACGCACCGCGAGCAGGTTGTCGATCGAGCTTTCGTCGCACACCGCCACCACCGCTTCGCTGTCCTGCAAGCGATATTCGAGCGCATCGGGCCCGAACAGGATCGACAGCGGCATGGCCACGGCGCCCATCTGGAACACGGCCATGTAGGCAATCGCCGTTTCGAACCGCTGCGGCATGACGATGGCGACCCGGTCGCCGCGTCGCACGCCCAGCCGCCCGAGCAGGTGGCTCATCGCGTTGGCGCGGGCCTGCAGTTCGAGATAGGACAGGTATTCCGCGCCGGCCGGCGCGCCGTGCGCGCGGATGGCGGTCCGCTCGATCGCGTCGGGCCGCTGGGCCCAGCGCGTGCAGCAGACTTGCGCGATGTTGAAGTACTCGGGCACCTGCCAGCCGAAGCCGGCGTGCATGCGCGCGTAGTTGTCCCTGCGTTGACTGACGGCCATGAAGCGGCTCCTTATGATGCGTGCCAATGTACCAAGTCAAACGACTCTCCCGCAGCGAGTATGTCCCCATCCGCAATCTCACCTACCACGTACTGGTCTGGGGCGAGCCTGCACCGGGCAAGGTTCCGCTGGTGGTGGTTCACGGCTGGATGGACGTGGCCGCCTCTTACCAGTTCATCGTGGACGCGTTCGCGCAGGATCATTACGTCGTCGCGCCCGATTGGCGCGGCTACGGCCTGACGCAGTCACCGGGCGCCGACAACTACTGGTACCCCGATTACCTGGCCGACCTGGATTTCCTCCTCGACCACTATTCGCCCGAAGCGCCGGTCCATCTCGTAGGGCACAGCATGGGCGGAAACGTCGTCATGCTGTATTCCGGTGCGCGGCCCCAACGCGTTCGCCGCCTGGTCAACCTCGAAGGCTTCGGCATGCCCGCCACGCGGGCCGCCCAGGCGCCCAAGCGCTACGCGCGCTGGATGGACGAACTCAAGGCGCTGCACCGCGGTGAAATGGCGCTCAAGCGCTATGAGTCGGTAGCGGGTGTGGCCAGCCGCCTCATGAAGACCAACAAGCGCCTGACGCAGGACAAGGCCGACTGGCTCGCGCAACATTGGGCTAAGCCCGATGCGGACGGCATGTGGCGCATCCTGGGCGACCCGGCCCACAAGGTCACCAATTCCCAGCTGTACCGTGTGGACGAGGTGCTGGAGATGTTTCGGTCGATCTCGGCGCCAACCTTGATGGTGGAGGCCGGCGACAACAGTCTGGCGCACTGGTGGAAGGGAAAGTACACCCTGGATGAGTTCCACGAACGCCTGAAGTCCGTGCCCGACTGCCGCCGTACGGTAGTGCAGGACGCCGGGCACATGCTGCACCACGACCAGCCGGTCCAGCTCGCGCAGTTGCTGCAAGAGTTCCTCGATTCCTGAAAAACTGTTTCAACTGCGAAAAATTACCGCTGTGTTGCGGAACCGCAAGCTCAAGAAGTAACAGCACTGGACGTAGGACGGCTCCTACCTCAAACTCTGGTCACCAAGTGTGTTCAGGGTGTCGAATGCGTAGGATTTGTTCGGTACTGTTGCTAGCTCTGCTGTGGCCCTGCTTGGCCATCGCGGATGAGTTCGACCAGGGCTTGGCGACACTCTGGGAAGTACTCTGGCACCAGAGCGGCACCCCCACGCGCATCGTGCGTTGGGAAAATGAAATGCGCGTGCGCATCTATGGCCTGAACGCTCAGGCCCATCGCGAATACACCATCCAGGCGCTGCGCGCCGTGACTGCCGAGGCAGGCGTCAAACTGATCGATGTCAGCGACCAGCCCGACGCCGAGCATGTTTCCAACGTCAGCATCGAAATCACCGCCGACAACCAGCTCGAGGACAACCAGCCCTGCGTCACGTACCTGGATTTCCGCACCGAAACCAAAATCGACTCGGCTGTCGTGCAGATGCGTTCCCGCGACGCGCGGCGCTGTGCCTATCATGAGGCAATGCATGTAATGGGCGTACGCGGGCATCCCGCCGGCCAGACGGTGCTGAGTTACTTCCCGTGGAAAACCGACGGCCTGATGCCGCTGGACAAGGTGATGCTGCGCGCCTGGTA
>DATNCB010000701.1:0-2467 GCA_035571715.1 Ramlibacter sp. | reverse complement strand
TTCATCGAGCGCGCCTGGCCCGGCTGGCCCTGGCTCATCACGAAGGGCGGCTGGTCGGCCAACAGCACGGTATTGAGCGCGGTCATGCCATGCGCACCGATCCGGACGAACTGGTGCACGGTGGTGAAGCCGCCCAGGATGACCCAGTCGCCGACTTCGACGTGTCCCGCCAGCTGCGCGTTGTTGGCAAAGATCGTGTTGTCGCCCACGCTGCAGTCGTGCGCCAGGTGCACGTAGGCCATCAGCCAGTTGTCGTTGCCCACCCGGGTGACGCCGCCGCCGCCGGGCGAGCCGATGTTGAAGGTAGTGAACTCGCGCACGGTGTTGCGGTCGCCGATCACCAGCTCGCAGGGCTCGCCAGCGTACTTCTTGTCCTGCGGAATCGCGCCGAGCGAGGCAAACTGGAAGATCCGGTTATCGCGGCCGATCGTGGTGCGGCCTTCGATCACGCAATGCGGCCCGATCGTCGTGCCGCCGCCGATCCTCACATGCGGGCCGACGAGTGTGTAAGCCCCGACTGTGACCGAAGGATCGAGCTCGGCCTGGGGATCGACGATCGCCGTGGCGTGGATCTGCGTCACGCCGCTTTCCTTAACCGACAGTGCGCATGGTGCACATGAGCTCGGCTTCGCAGGCCAGCTCCTCGCCCACGCGGGCGCTGCCCTTGAACTTGTAGATGCCGCCCTTCGCGCGCAGCAGCGTGACGTCCATCACCAGCTGGTCGCCCGGCTCCACGGGGCGCCTGAAACGTGCGCCATCCACGCCGGCGAAGTAATAGACGGTCTTGTCGTCGGGAGAAACGCCCGCGGTCGCGAAGGAGAGCAAGGCTGCGGTTTGCGCCATGGCTTCGAGCATCAGTACGCCGGGCATGACCGGCCGGTGCGGAAAATGCCCGACAAAGAAAGGCTCGTTGATCGTGACGTTCTTCACCGCCCTGATGCTCTTGCCCTTGTCGATCTCCAGCACGCGGTCCACCAGCAGGAATGGGTAGCGGTGCGGCAGCAGCTTCAGGATTTCGTGGATGTCCATCATGGGGTCTGCAAATGCCTGTTCTTGTCAGTGCGAACTACTTCTTCTCGAGGGCCTTGACGCGGTCGCGCAGCTTGTGAAGCTGCTTGAGCGTTGCCGCGTTCTTCTCCCAGGCCGCATTGTCGTCGATGGGAAAGATGCCGCTGTAGTGGCCCGGCTTGAGGATCGAGCGCGCGACGAACGAGCCGGCCGAGATGTTCACGTGATCGGCCAGCGTGAGATGGCCCAGGATCATGGCCGCTCCGCCGATGGTGCAATAGGCTCCGATCGTGGCGCTGCCCGCGATGCCGGCGCACCCGGCGATGGCCGTGTGCCTGCCGATGCGCACGTTGTGGCCGACCTGGATCAGGTTGTCCAGCTTGACGCCGTCCTCGATGACGGTGTCCTTCAGCGCGCCGCGGTCGATACAGGTGTTGGCGCCGACCTCGACGTCGTCGCCGATGCGCACGGCGCCGAGCTGCTCGATCTTTTCCCAGCGGCCGCTGCCGTCCGGTGCGAAGCCGAAGCCGTCGGCCCCAATCACGGCCCCGGGATGAATGATGCAGCGCTCGCCTATCGAGCAGCCCTCGCCCACACTGACACGCGCCTTCAATTCCGTGCCGGCGCCGATCCGCGCGCCGCGCTCGACCACGCACAAAGGACCGATGCGCGCGCTGGGGTCGACCACCGCGTCGGCATCGACCACCGCACTGGGATGGATCGGTGGCCCGGCGGCTGCACCGAGCTGCATTTTCCACAGCTGCGTGACCCGGGCGAAATACAGATAGGGTTGCTCCACGACGATACAGTCGCCGCGCGCGAGCGCCGCTTCGCGTAATGCGGGCGCCACGATCACGCAGGCGGCCCGGGAGGCGCCCAGCTGCCGCTCAAGTCGGGGGTCACTGAGGAAACTCAAGTCGCCTGGGGTCGCGGACTCCAGGGGTGCCAGGCCTTCGATCAGCCGCTCGGGGTTGCCGCAAAGCTCACCACCGAGCGCATCGACAATCGAGCCTAGTCGCAGTGCCACACCTACTTCACGGCGTTGAGCGCCTTGATCACCTTGTCGGTGATGTCGTGCTTGGGGTTGATATAGACCGCTTCCTGCAGCACCACGTCGTATTTTTCGGCCTCGGCCACCTGCTTGACCACGCGGTTGGCGCGTTCCAGTACCTGCTGCAATTCTTCGTTCTTGCGCGCGTTGAGGTCTTCCTGGAATTCGCGCCGCTTGCGCTGGAAGTCGCGGTCCTGGTCCAGCAGCTGCTTCTGGCGCTGCGCGCGCTGGGTCTCTGACAACGTGGGCGCCTCGCGCTCGAACTTATCGGAGAGGTTCTTCAAGGTATTGCCCAGGTCGTTGAGTTCCTTCTCGCGCTTGGAAAACTCCTGCTCCAACTTGGCCTGCGCCGCCTTGGCCGTATTGGCTTCGCGGAAGATGCGATCGGTATTGACGAAGCCGACCCTG
>DATNCB010000700.1:0-3087 GCA_035571715.1 Ramlibacter sp. | reverse complement strand
GCGTCGTGCCGGACGAAATGATGGTACAGAGCCACCGACGCGTGCAGCATGACCAGCCCAAGCAGCATCCACATCATGAGGGTATGCACGTCGCCCGCCACGAGTGCCCAGCGGTCCCTCGGCGCCGCCAGCGCAGGCAGCGGCACGAGGCCGAACAACGTGACGGAAAAGCGGTGGGCCGATGCCGAGGCCCAGCCCAGAAACGGGCCGACCAGCAAGATGAAATACAAAGTCCGGTGCGTCGCCTGGGCGGCCAGCATTTCCCAGGCGCGCGAATCGTGCGGGTCCAGCGGCACCGGGTCGAGCAGCCGATTCACAGTGCGGATGGCGGTCAGCACGACGATCACCACACCCAGCGACAGGTGCAGATTGATCACGGTTCCCGCCTGCGTCTTGGGACCGATGTAGGGCATCAGCGCCGCGGTCACCAGCTGCGACAACACCAGCGCCGCGGCCAGCCAATGCAGCGCCTTTGCGGTGACGCTGTAAGCCGGACGGCCCGAGGACATGCTTTTCTTCTCCTGTTGCCAAATAGCGCCCAACCCGCGGGCGCACCCTGGATTATTCGATCACTTCCGCAGAAAGCACAAATCACACCACCAGGATTGCCCGGAAGTCGTTGACGTTAGTGTGCGTCGGTCCGGTGATGACCAAATCGTCGAGCTGGCGAAAGTAGCCGTAGGCATCGTTGCGGTCCAGGTAGTGGTCGAGCTTCATGCCGAGCGACTGCGCCCGCGACAGCGTTTCCGGCGCGACGAATGCGCCTGCGTTGTCCTCGACGCCGTCGATGCCGTCGGTGTCGGCTGCGAGCGCCCACACACCGGCCTGGCCCTGCAACGCATGCGCCAGGCCCATGCAGAATTCGCCGGCGCGCCCGCCCCGGCCGCGCGGCACCCCTTCGGCCAACTTCCTGATGGTCACCGTGGTTTCGCCGCCGGACAGGATCACGCAGGGCTTGCGAAACGGCTGGTCGCGCCGGGCCACCGCGCGCGCCAGTGCGGCGTGCACCTTGCCCACTTCGCGCGATTCGCCTTCCACCTCGTCGCTCAGGATGTGGGCCTCCAGCCCGGCCGCGCGCGCCGCATCGGCCGCGGCTTGCAGCGACTGCTGGGGTGTCGCGATGAGGTGCACTTCGTGGCCCTCGAACAGCGGGTCGCCCGGCTTGGGCGTTTCCAGCGCTCCCTGCTCGAGCAGGCTCATGATCGCGCCCGGAATCTCGATACCGTAGCGCTGCAGGATGGCGACCGCGTCGGCGCAACTGGTGGCGTCGGCCACCGTCGGCCCACTGGCGATGACCGACGGGTCGTCGCCCGGCACGTCGCTGATGGCCAGCGTCACGACCCGCGCCGGTGCGCAGGCCGCGGCCAGCCGGCCGCCCTTGATGCGCGACAGGTGCTTGCGCACGCAGTTCATCTCGCCGATGTTGGCGCCGCAGTCGAGCAATGCCCGGTTGATGCGCTGCTTGTCCTCCAGGCTCAAGCCTTCGGCCGGTAGCGTGAGCAGGGCCGAGCCGCCGCCGGAAATCAGGCACAGCACCAGGTCATCGGGCGTCAAGCCATGCGCCATGGCGAGGATGCGCTGCGCGGCAGCGAGCCCCGCCGCGTCCGGCACAGGATGCGCGGCTTCTGCGATCTCGATGCGCTGTTTCAGCCCCTCAGGACGCGGCGGCGTGTGGTGATAGCGCGTGACGACCAGGCCCTGGAGCGGTGCATCGGCGGGCCAGAGGGCTTCCAGCGCCTGGGCCATCGATCCACCGGCCTTGCCGGCGCCCAGCACGAGCGTTCGCCCCTTGGGCGCTGCCGGCAGGAAGGCTCCCATGTTGTGCAGCGGCAGAGCCCGGCGCACGGCCGCATGGTAGAGATGTTCGAGGAAACGATGGGGCTCGGTGGCGGGGTCGGGCGCGATCATAGGTAAAAGGCTCCAGCCACATTGTGACGCCGGAACCCATTTGCTACGCGCGACTGGCGTGGGCGCTGTCACCCAATTGTTGGGCGCCCTCGGGTGAAATCGCCAAGAAAGTTGGGGTGATGGCTTACTGCGTTGGCGGGATGCCGTCGCGGTCTTCCGGGGTGGATCGGTGATCGTTGGCATCGGTCGCCGAGGCCAACATCACGCGTTGCAGTCCTGCCAGTGGGAAGGGTTTGCACAGAATGTGGCCGATGCCGCGCCGCTGCGCGTCGGCCAGTACGGTCTCAGTGGGATGGCCCGTCATCAGGACGCAGCCAGGGCAGTCGTGCGAGGCGCGAATCGCATCCAGCACCTCGAACCCATTCATGTCGGGCAGGTGGAAGTCAAGCAGAATCAATTCGGGCAGGAACTCGTCGGCGGCAATCACAGCCAACTTGCCGTTGCAGGCAATGCGGGCGTCCCAGCCGCATCGCTGGAAGTGCGTCTGCAGGTTCTCTGCGAGGACTTCTTCGTCCTCGATGATCAGGACCTTCTTGCCTGCGGCCACAGCTGTTCCTTGTCGACGCATTTGAAGACCGAATCGCGAGCGGTCACCCGGCTGCTGTCCAGCTGGGGGAGTCCGACTGAAGCTACAGCGCCCTCCCCTATGAGCACGTTGCGTGCCATGCGGTGACACTGAACCCGTCTACGCGGCCAATGCATGATCTGCGCGCCTCAGTACATCAGCGTGTATTGCGAACCGCGAAACGCTACTACCGCGCCGTCGGGCGTGATTTGCTGGAGCACCACCCCCGAGCCGAGGTCGGCGCCTTCCTTGACCACCTGGCCATTGACGATGAGCCGGCGCTGGTCGCGATTTTCCGAATAGACGCCGCCGCTGATGACCAGCTTGGGAGCGTCGGCCGGCAAGCCTTTGGCGGGCTGTGACGGCGGGGAAGGCGGCAGCGGAGCGCGCGGTGCTGCCACAGGAGCAGGAGGCGGCGGCGTCACAGGAGACGCGATGGGCGCAGGAGGCGCAGCCGGCGGCATGAAGGGTGCGGGTGCAATCACCGGTGGCGCGCCTGGCATGGGCGCGCTGAAGGGTGACGTGCCGGGTGCGGGCACCGCGGCCGACGGCACTGCGGGTGCGGGCGCAGCGGGGGCGCCGAGCGTGGACCCCTCGGGCGCGGGCGTTGCTGG
>DATNCB010000699.1:0-1713 GCA_035571715.1 Ramlibacter sp. | reverse complement strand
GTTCATCCAGTTCTTGCCGCTGACGCCGTTGCCGGGCGCGCCGGCCGAGCCGCAGTTGCTGTCGGTCCAGTTGCCGCTGGTGGCGAATGTGCGCACCTTCAGCGCCGCATTCAGGTAGTAGGGCGGGTTGTTGTACACCGCCGTCGTGTTGTTTCGCACCTGCGTGCCGGGCGGCAGGCCCACTTCCGCGCCGACGTCATTCAGGTTGACCAGGAACGCCTTGTTCTTCCAGCCGTGCGGCACCGCGACATGGCACCAGGTGCAGCGGATGCGGCCGATCTTGTCGGTGTGGAAGGCGTGCAGGTTGCCCTTGCTGCTGCTGAAGAAGCCGCTGGTCTTGTTGCTGACGCTGCCGATGCCGTTGCCGTCGGCGTAGTTTGAAGGGTTGTGGCATTTGAAGCACAGGGCATTGGCGGTGAACGCGTTGTTCTTGCCGCTGGCACCCGTGGTCGAGCTCCATTCGCCTTTCAGGATGAAGTTGTTGGTGGAGCCATGCGGTCCCCAGGGGCTGCCGTCTTCGCCGCCGATGGGCACCACATCGGCCGCGCCCGTGTTCGAGCCGTGGCAATCGGTGCAGTACATCGTCTGAGTGCCGACGTCGGCAACCCCATTCCACGGGGCGCGCCAGACGCTGGTCGTGTTGCTGGTGATGCCGCGCACGGCCAAGCTGCGGCCGGTGGCGTCCACCACGGGATGCCAGCCGCGGTGATTGTTGGTGCGGTAGTTGACGGTGTAAGTCTGTCCCGGGGGCGTGCCGGAAAACGCGCCGCTATCAATCGTGCTGACCTCGCCCTTGTGCGCGGCCGGCGCCTGGAATTCCATGGCCTGGTCGGTGAACTTGAGCAGTCCGTTGGTGCCCGAGGGCGTGCCGCCGCCGCTGTCGCCCAGATTGGGCGGCGTGTCGTAGGCATAGGTGGAGTGGCACTTCAGGCAGACCTGGTATTCGCGCGTGACCCAGGCGCTGCCGACGGCGGTACTCGCGCCGGTACCGCCGTCGCCCCGCTTGAGGGTGAAAGTCGGCACCGTGCCGAAGGCGGCCCCGGCATAGGTCGGCTCGACGCCCGTGCCGCCCTTGAGCACGCCCGACGCGATGTTGCTGTGGCCGGCCGCATGGTTGTGCGTGCCCGCCGCATCCGGAGTTGTCGCACTGGCGTTGAACAAACGGTTCTTGATCACGCGATGCGGGTTGTGGCAGTCGGTGCACTCGACGTGGCGATTGGCCGGGGCGGCCTTGCCCAGCAGGGTTTGCGACTCGACGAAGTCCTTGCCACGCTGGGTGCCGATGCCCGTTCCGATGTCGTGCACCTCGATGCCGGCCTGCTGGTCGGTAGTCCTGATCGGCATGCGCCGCGCCAGGGCGAAATCGTCCTTGATGTTCGGCACGCTGGTCACATTGGTCAGCGCGCTTTGCCCCAGGCTGGCGTGGCACTGGTAGCAGGTCTCCTCGATGGCGGAATTGCCACCGGCTTTTGGCGTGGCCACGCTGTCAGTGCCTTCGCGCAGCAGCCGGCGCGCGCCCTGGACGGTGTGGGTGTCATGACAGTTGAGGCAGCCCGCGCGCCAGACTGGCAGGTTGGCCGGGAACTCGCGCTGCGTCGCGGCGGCCACGCTGAAGATCTCGTCGGCCACCAGCGGGTTGGCATGCGCCGACAGCGCCCAGGTCTGGCCGGCCTTGTCGTGGCACGCCAGGCAGATGATGTCGGCCGATTCGGA
>DATNCB010000698.1:0-3202 GCA_035571715.1 Ramlibacter sp. | reverse complement strand
GACGGTTGCAGCACGGCGCTCATCCCCTTAATGTAGCGCGGGCATGCATTAAGTGCGCCCAGCAACAAAAAAGCACCGGCTAGCGGTGCTTGATTGGGGAAAAAGAGGGGGAACGGCTCAGCCGGGGACCTTCTTGAGCATCTCCAGGCCGATCTTGCCCTGGGCAATTTCGCGCAGGGCGGTTACGCCGGGCTTGTTCTTGCTTTCGATTTTGGGCGCATGCCCCTGGCTCAGCATGCGGGCGCGGTAAGTCGCGGCCAGAACGAGCTGGAAGCGATTGGGAATGTGCTGCAGGCAGTCTTCAACGGTGATGCGAGCCATGAGTGTGTTCTCCAGCGAGTAAATGAACGACCCCTGCGGAGTCAGGTGATGTTGAGGGCCTTGAAGGTATCGGCGCGCGCACGGCGCTGGGCCGAGAACTTGAGCCGCTGTGCGTGAACGATCGCTTTCAGGTCGAAGAGCGCGCGTTCAAATAACTCATTGATTATAACGAAATCGAATTCCCTCACCTGCGCAATTTCTTCCGCGGCGTTCTTCATGCGCAGGTCGATCACCTCCGGTGGATCCTCGCCGCGCCGCTCGAGGCGCAATCGCAGCTCGTCCCAGCTTGGCGGCAGGATGAAGATCAGCACGGCATTGGTGAAGATGCGCTTGATCTGCAAGGCGCCCTGGAAGTCGATTTCCAGGATCACGTCGGCGCCCTGTGCGATGCGCTCCTCGATCATCTTCTTGGAGGTGCCGTAGCGTTGGCCGTGGACCACGGCCCATTCGACGAAGGCATCCGCCAGCACCATGGTGTCGAATTCCTGGGGCGGAACGAAGAAATACTCGCGCCCATGCTTCTCCTGGCCGCGCGGCGCGCGTGTCGTGTGCGACACCGAAAGCTGCACGCGCGCATCGAGCTCCATCAGCGCCTTCACCAGGCTGGACTTGCCGGCCCCGCTGGGGGCCGCGACGACGAACAGGTTGCCGGGGTAGTCCATGATTCGCTATTCGATGTTCTGGACCTGCTCGCGCATCTGCTCGATCAGGACCTTCATGTCGACCGAAATGTGCGTGAGCTCCAGCGCGGCCGACTTGGAGCCGAGCGTATTGGCTTCGCGGTGCAGTTCCTGGATCAGGAAGTCCAGGCGCTTGCCGATCTCGCCGCCCTTCTTGACCAGGCGTTCGATCTCTTCGACGTGCGAACCCAGTCGCATCAGCTCCTCGGCCACGTCGATCCGGATGGCAAAAGCCGTGGCTTCGCTCAGGGCGCGGTCCTGCGCGGCTTCCGGCAGGGTGGCGCCCTCGGTCAGCGCCATGGCCTCTTTCCAGCGTTCCAGGAAGCGGGTGCGCTGCTGCTCGACCAGCTGCGGCACCAGCGGGGTGGCTTGCTGCGCCAGTTCGCGCAACTGTTTCAGGTGGCCCAGGAGCATCGCCGCCAGCCGTGCGCCCTCGCGTTCGCGCGCCGCCATCAATTGATCGACTGTCTTGGTGGCGAGCTGGCCGAGAGCCTGCGCCCAGTCGACGTCCAGATTGCCTTCCGCCGCGGACAGGCGGACCACGTCGGCGACGCTCAGCGCGTTGGCGTCGGGCAGCCAGGCGCGCACGTTGTCCTGCAGCGCGTTCAGGCGTTGCAGCAGGCGCGGTGTGGGCTCGCGCAGGTTATCGCCCGCTGCCGATTCCAGCGCGGCGCGCACTTCCACCTTGCCGCGTTTGAGCCTGGCCGTGATCATTTCGCGCAGCGCCGGTTCGTGCTGGCGCAGTTCCTCGGACAGGCGGAATGTGAGGTCCAGGAACCGGCTGTTGACGGAGCGGATTTCCAGCCCCAAGCGGCTCGCCGATGCGCCTTTTGCCTCCGGGGCAGCCGCGGCTTGTGCCGCGCTTTGCTGGGCGCTTGCGTAGCCGGTCATACTGTAAACTGCCATGAGGTGTTTCAATCGTTCGGTTTGGTGCGGGATTGCGAGAATAACCGCTGACCCAGGGATTCCCTTGACCCGTCGTTCCTAAATTATGTCAAAGGTCAAACCAGCCCCCTTGCCCCCCGATACCGTGATTGGCGGTTATCGCGTGGTGCGCAAGCTGTCGGCGGGCGGCTTTGGCGTGGTGTATCTGGCCGTGGACAACGAAGGCCAGCAGGTCGCGGTGAAGGAATACCTGCCGGCATCGCTGGCGTCCCGTTCCCCGGGAGAACTGCTGCCGCAGGTCCAGCCCGAAAAACTGTCGCTCTACCGCCTGGGGCTCAAGAGCTTCTTCGAGGAAGGCCGATCGCTCGCGCAGATTTCGCACGCTTCCGTGGTAAGCGTGCTGAATTTTTTTCGCGAAAACGAAACCGTTTACATGGTGATGAATTACCTGGAGGGCGCGACCCTGCAGGACTTCATCATCACCGCCCGCGAACTGAAAAAGCAGAAGGTGTTCCGCGAATCGACCATCCGCTCGCTGTTCGACGAGATCCTGCGCGGGCTGCGCATCGTGCACCAGCACAAGATGCTGCACCTGGACATCAAGCCGGCCAATATCTTCATCACCGACGACAACAAGGCGGTCATGATCGACTTCGGCGCCGCCCGCGAAGTGCTGTCCAAGGAAGGCAACTTCATCCGTCCCATGTACACGCCCGGCTTTGCCGCGCCCGAGATGTACCGGCGCGACTCGTCGATGGGTCCCTGGACCGATATCTATGCCATCGGCTCCTGCATCTATGCCTGCATGCAGGGCTACCCGCCCAACGACGCGCCGCAGCGGCTCGAAAAGGACCGGCTCGCGCTGGCCCTGTCGCGCCTGCGCGGCGTCTACTCCGACAACCTGATCGAGGTCGTGGAGTGGTGCATGTCGCTGGATCCGCTGTCGCGGCCACAATCGGTGTTCGCGCTGCAAAAGGAGCTCAGCCGTGAAGGCGAGCGCCGCTACACCAAACTGTCGGTCGGCGAGAAAATGCGACTGCAGTTCGACAACATGGTGTCCGACACCAAGAAGAACGTGAAGCGCGCGACCGGCTTCGGAGCAAGGGCGAAATGAAGTTCTCTGTATTCCAGATCAGCCGCAAGGGCGGGCGCGAGAAGAACGAAGACCGCATGGGCTACTGCTACACGCGCGAATCGGGCCTGTTCGTGCTGGCCGACGGCATGGGCGGTCATCCCGAAGGCGAAGTGGCGGCCCAGCTGGCGCTGCAGACCATCTCGGCGCTGTACCAGAAGGAGGCGCGGCCGATCGTCAATGA
>DATNCB010000697.1:0-4934 GCA_035571715.1 Ramlibacter sp. | reverse complement strand
CGCCGGGTCAAGTTTCTCTCGCGCCGAGAGCGCCGGAAGCAAGACTCTCAACACGCTATTCCAGAGTTATGAGGAGCGCCAGCCAGACCTGGCCCGTTGCTTGCTGTTACCTCAGTGACCGAAGAAGTACAGGGTCGCGATGAGCAACGCAACTTATTTAACAGAGGTAATGTCATGAAAACTCCGCAACGCAAACTCATTTCTGCGGCCATCGCCCTGGCGCTCGCTGCAGGTTCCGCCCACGCCGCGCTCGAACGCATGGGTCCCGTCAGCAAGGCGCCATCCGTCGGGGGCTTCCCGAGTTGGTACCAGGACAAGACCGGCATCACACTCGAGTTCTGCGACCTCAAGAATCAGGCGGAACTCAATGGCGGCTGGTGTGTGCTGATCCCGCCGGGCCCCGCGTTTCCGGAGACCTTCCCGGACCCGTTCTTCGTCGAACACTTTTACTATGACGCAAACAACGTTCTGACGGATGCCAACCCTCCGGGAGGGTTCCGGGCACGCCTGACTGTTGCCCTCGAAGCTGCCTTTGCCACTGGCGCGGTGATCGACGGCGATCAGATGACCTTCGCCCGCCACCGCATATTCATTCCGAACCTGCCGTGGGCCGGCGACTACCGGGTCATTACGCCGTTCGGCGAGTTCAACTACTACGACCAGAAAGCCGGCGACCGGATTTTCGAGACCAAGGACGTCGGCCTCGCTTGCATCAACACCTTTGAATGCACACTGGGCGCCACGCTCCTGGGCCCGTTCCTGCTGCCGTCTCCCGCGGCCGGCGCTGGGGAAGTGCCGCCGGTACCCGACCTTGCGTCCGCACCGCTCGGCACCGACCCCTGGTATGACCTGATCGCGGGCGCGACCACCGCCGATCCTGGAACGGGCAAGAAATACCTCGCCGACCCGAAGCGTATTGGCCCGGTCACAGGCAGCCCCATGGCTCCCTTCAGCGCGTATGACGTGGGCGACGGTGTCAATGCGACCCAGCGCAACCACAACACCTTCCGCATCGAAGTCAGGTCGCCGTCACCAGGACACAATGGTCCCGTCATCTACGCGATCGACGGAGAGAACAACTTTACCGTCGGCGGCCGCCTGATGGACGCGGCAATCCCGGGCAAGGTGAGCGTGAACCGCGCGACCTACAAGGCCGACATCGCGGGTAACGTCACCGACCTGGACGTCTTTGCCACTGCCTTGCCGACGACGCAGGCACGCATACCCGTGCAACCGCAGCCGGCTGCGGCGACGCCCGTGGTGTCATTCTTCGACGCTGCTTGCGCGGGCGCCGTGACGACCGACCCGCTGACAGGGGCCGTGACGATCAACCCGGGCCCGTACAGCGCGCCTGCCGCGGCTGAACACGCCATGGCCAAAACCGGCGACGATTTCTGGGCCCAAAGCCAGCCGGGGACCGGTCAACCGCCAGCGTACGTCTGCGTCAAGGATGCGACGGCGCGCAACGCGGCCGGACAGACGGTGCCTGCCTACTATCTTGGCAAAGTGTCGGACCTGATCACGATTACCGATTCGTGGTACGACGGGTCGGCCAATGCAACGCTGACCGTCAAGGCGGTTTCCAGCGACCCAACGGCGGTGCTGACGCTGGAAGGGTACGGGCTTTCGTCCGGAACAGCCGGTCCGCTCGCCGCTACCGTCCCCGCGCTGGTCGCCCCGACCGCCAAGGTTCAGGTCACTTCGACCAAGGGCGGAGCCACCCTGCGCGCGGTCGAGACGCTGCATGGCGCTGCACAGCTGGTTGGCGTGCCGACGGCGGTGAGCGATTCCATGACGATCATGGAGGACTGCTCGCCGGTGGCCGCCACCTCGTGCGCTCAAGGCGTGGCGTATGACATATTGGCCAACGACACGGTCATGGTCAACAATCAAGTCACCAGCCTGCGGACCTTGTACGACGCGAATCCGGCCGATTTCGTCATCACCATCGTGCGCGCACCCACCCTGGGCACTTACACGCTTGCCAACGGCGACCTGGTCTACACGCCCAACCCGAATGCCAATGGCACCGACAGCCTCGACTACAAGGTCGCGTACCTCGGGCAAACGTCCAACACCGTTGGGATGCTGATCAACATCAACGCGGTCAACGACATCCCGGTGGCCGGTAACGTCACGAGCGGTGCCGTCGTTGGCAAGTCGAACGTCCTGAACCTCATCGCCGCCTCGACGGACCCGGATGGTAATGCGGACGTCAAGAACGCGGTCATCACGACTTGGCCGGCACAGCTCGGCGCTCAGCCAGTGCCAGTGAACGGTGTGATCAATTACACGCCGACTTCCACCGGCGCTTTCACCATCAACTTCCAGGCCAAGGATGCAGCTGGCGCGCTGTCGGCGAACACCGCGACGGCGACTGTGTCGGTGGCCGGCTCCGAAGCGATGGCCTACACCAAGCAGATTTTCGTAGCTGCCCGAAACATCGGTGGGGCCACCAGCACGCGTTGGACGGTGAGCGGCACCGACAGCGTCAGAGAGGGCCAGACCATCACCATCGCATACGCCAACGGCACGATCAGGTCGACCGGCCAAGCCTGCAACGGAACGGATGTGATCCCGGCTTGCGTCATTGCCAGGGTTCCGGTGGACTCGCTCGGCAATTGGCTCTTCGACCAAGTGGGAACGCAAGGCGGTAACCTCGATCCGAAGGATACCGTTTTCTGGAGCGTGGGGCCGACGAACATCAAGTCGTGGTCCAGCGCGCCAGTGCTCGGTGGCTCCGTCAGCACCGGGATCCAGTTCAAGTAGACGCAACACCTCTGAGGCGCGCCATGCGCCTTTACAACCGGGCCTTCGGGTCCGGTTTTTTTTGGCTAGGCCGGTTCCACGACCTTCGGCTGACCCAGCGACCGCAGCACGTCGCGCACCATCTGCGCGCGGTCCTTCGGCTCCTTCAGCGCGCGCTCGATACGCAGCTTCTCGTTGCCCGCGAGCTTGATGTGGCGGTTCTTCTGGACCAGCTCGATGATGCGCATCGAATCGATCGGCGGATTGCGCTTGAAAGTGATGTGGATGACGCCCGGCGCCGCATCGACCTTCACCACGCCATAGGGCTTGGCCAGCACCCGCAGCCGGTGCACGTCGACCAGCGTCTGCGCCTGCGGCGGCAGCTTGCCGAAGCGGTCGACGATCTCTTCCAGCAGGCCGTCGATCTGGTCGGCCGTCCTCGCCGTCGCCAGCCGCTTGTAGAACGACAGGCGCAGGTGCACGTCGCCGCAGTAGCTGTCGGGCAGCAGGGCGGGCGCGTGCAGGTTGATTTCGGTGGTGACGGACAGCGGCGCGAGCAGGTCGGGTTCCTTGCCGGCCTTCAGGGACCGCACGGCCTCGGCCAGCATCTCGTTGTAAAGCTGGAACCCCACTTCCAGCATGTTGCCGCTCTGGCTCTCGCCCAGCACCTCGCCGGCGCCGCGGATCTCCAGGTCGTGCATCGCCAGGTAGAAGCCCGAGCCCAGTTCCTCCATCTGCTGGATCGCCTCGAGGCGCTGCGCTGCCTGCCGCGTCAGGCTCTGGGTGTCCGGCACCATCAGGTAGGCATAGGCCTGATGATGGCTGCGACCGACCCGGCCGCGCAGCTGGTGCAATTGGGCCAGCCCGAACTTGTCGGCGCGGCTGATGACGATCGTGTTGGCAGTGGGCACGTCGATGCCGGTCTCGATGATGGTGGAGCACAGCAGCAGGTTGTGGCGTTGGGCCACGAAGTCGCGCATCACCCGCTCGAGTTCGCGCTCGGGCATCTGCCCGTGCGCCACGGCGATATGCGCTTCGGGCAGCAACTGCGCCAGCCGCTCGCGCCGGTTCTGGATCGTTTCCACCTCGTTGTGCAGGAAGTAGACCTGGCCGCCGCGTTTCAACTCGCGCAGCACCGCTTCGCGGATCACGCCGTTGCCTTCGTTGCGAACGAAGGTCTTGATCGCCAGCCGCCGCTGCGGCGCCGTCGCGATCACGGACAGATCGCGCAGGCCTTCCAGTGCCATGCCCAGCGTGCGCGGAATCGGTGTCGCCGTCAGCGTGAGCACATCGACCTCGGCTCGCATGGCCTTCATGGTTTCCTTGTGACGCACGCCGAAGCGGTGCTCCTCGTCGATGATCAGCAGCCCGAGGTTCTTGAACTTCGTCGCTTCGCTCAGGAGCTTGTGGGTGCCCACGACGATGTCGACCGTGCCGTCCGCCAGCCCCTTGAGCGAAGCGGAAACCTCCTTGCCGGATCGAAAGCGCGACACCTCCGCCACTTTGACCGGCCACTTGGCGAAGCGGTCGACCAGCGTCTGGTAGTGCTGCTCGGCCAATAGCGTGGTCGGTGCCAGGAACGCCACCTGCCTGCCACCGGTGACGGCAATGAAGGCCGCGCGCAACGCCACCTCGGTCTTGCCGAAGCCGACGTCGCCGCACACCAGCCGGTCCATGGGCCGCGGCGACACCATGTCCTGGATCACCGCGTGAATAGCGCCGTTCTGGTCGGCCGTTTCCTCGAAACCGAATTCGTTCGCGAAGGCCTCGTAGTCCTGGCCCGAGAAGCGGAACGCATGGCCTTCGCGGGCAGCGCGGCGGGCGTAGATATTGAGCAGTTCCGCCGCGGTGTCGCGCACCTGTTCGGCGGCTTTGCGCCTGGCCTTCTCCCATTGGCCGGAGCCCAGCTTGTGCAGCGGCGCCTCGTCCGCCGAGACCCCGGTGTAGCGGCTGATCAGGTGCAGCTGGCTCACCGGCACGTACAGCGTGGCCTTGTCCGCGTACTCGAGGTGCAGGAACTCCTGGACCACCGGCGAGCCGTCTTCGTTCACCCCTTGGCCCAGGTCCAGATTGACCAGGCCCCTGTAGCGGCCGATGCCGTGCTGCGAATGCACCACCGGATCGCCGACGTTGAGTTCGGACAGGTCCTTGATCAGCGCCTCGACGTCGCTGACCTGCTCCTGCTT
>DATNCB010000696.1:0-8922 GCA_035571715.1 Ramlibacter sp. | reverse complement strand
TAGTGGCCGACGACCATGATGTGCTCGACCTTGAGCATCTCGACCGCGAACTGGATCGCCGACAGCGCGTTCAGGTCGGAGTGCACCACGACGTTGCCGACGTTGCGATGCACGAACACCTCGCCCGGTTCCAGCCCGGTGATCTGGTTAGCCGGCACCCGGCTGTCCGAGCAGCCGATCCACATGTATCGGGGCGTCTGCTGCTTGACCAGCCCGGTAAAGAAGCCGGGCCGCTCGCGCTCCATCCGGCCGGCCCAGGCGCGGTTATGGGCGAACAGCTCGGGAATGGAGGTCATGCGCTATTTTCGCTTGCCGCCACCTTCCGCTACATCGTTTCGGCGAACAGTTCCCGGCCGATCAGCATGCGCCGGATCTCGCTGGTGCCGGCGCCGATCTCATACAGCTTGGCGTCGCGCCACAGGCGCCCCAGCGGGTAGTCGTTGATGTAGCCGTTGCCGCCGTGGACCTGGATGCCCTCGCCGGCCATCCAGGTGGCTTTCTCGGCGCACCACAGGATCACCGAGGCGCAGTCCTTGCGAACCTGCCGCACGTGTTCGCTGCCCAGCATGTCCAGGTTCTTGCCCACGGTGTAGCAGAAGGCGCGGGCCGCCTGCAGCACCGTGTACATGTCGGCCACCTTGCCCTGGATCATCTGGAATTCGCCGATGCTCTGGCCGAACTGCTTGCGGTCGTGGACATAGGGCACGACGCTGTCCATGACGGCCTGCATGATGCCGATCGGGCCGGCGGCGAGCACCGCGCGCTCGTAATCGAGGCCGCTCATCAGCACCTTGGCGCCGCCGTTGAGGCTGCCCAGCACGTTGGCGGCGGGCACCTCCACGTTCTCGAACACCAGCTCGCCGGTGTGCGAGCCGCGCATGCCCAGCTTGTCGAGTTTTTGCGCGATCGAAAAGCCCTTCATGCCCTTTTCGACCAGGAACGCCGTGACGCCGCGCGCGCCCAGTTCCGG
The DNA here is from genome assembly GCA_035571715.1 of Ramlibacter sp. Classification (GTDB taxonomy): domain Bacteria; phylum Pseudomonadota; class Gammaproteobacteria; order Burkholderiales; family Burkholderiaceae_C; genus Ramlibacter. The sequence continues at coordinate 7,952 of DATNCB010000696.1, read as the reverse complement.
CTCGGTCTTGGCGTAGACCACCAGCGTGTCAGCGTCGGGGCCGTTGGTGATCCACATCTTGCTGCCGTTCAGGACGTAATAGCCGCCCTTGTCCTGGGCCTTGAGCTTCATCGAGATCACGTCGCTGCCGGCGCCGGCCTCGCTCATGGCCAGCGCGCCGACGTGCTCGCCGGAGATCAGCTTGGGCAGGTACTTGCGCCGCTGCGCCTCGGTGCCGTTGCGCCGGATCTGGTTGACGCACAGGTTGCTGTGGGCGCCGTACGACAGGCCGACCGAGGCCGAGGCGCGCGAGATTTCCTCCATCGCGATCATGTGCGCCAGGTAGCCCATGTTGGCGCCACCGTACTCTTCGGGCACGGTAATGCCGAGCACGCCGACCTCGCCCATCTTGCGCCACAGGTCCATCGGGAACTGGTCGCTGCGATCGATCTCGGCCGCCCGCGGGGCGATCTCCGTTTGCGCGAATGCGCGCACCGCGTCGCGCAGCGCATCGACGTCCTCGCCCAGCTGGAAGTTCAGGCCCGGAAAGTTCATTGCAGCGTCTCCTGGAGATTTCGGTGTTTCAGTGATGGATGCCTTCGCGGCCGAAGACCGCCATCAGCGTGGCATTCATGGTTGCGATGACTTTTTCGCGCCCTTCATCGATGGCATAGGCGATGCCCTCGACGACGCTGATGGTGCGGCCCGGCTTGACCACATCGGCCTCCATGCGGAAGCGCTGCCCCTTGGCCGGCGCCAGCAGGTTGATCTTGTATTCGATGGTCAGCACCGCCGCGTCGGCCGGCATCAGGCTGAAGCCGGCATAGCCGCAGGCCGTGTCCATGGCGGTGGCTACCATGCCGGCGTGCAGGAAGCCGTGCTGCTGGGTCAGCTCCTGCGCCCACGGCAGCTCCATCACGATCCGGCCCGGCTCGACTGCCACCAGCGTGGCCCCGATGGTTTGCATCGCGCCCTGGCGCGCGAAGCTGGCGCGGACGCGCCCGGCGTAATCGGGATCCTTCGGCTCGAAGCGCGGCACGGTCATGGCTGGTTGAGTTGAGAGAAGTTGAGAGTTGACGTTTACGTAAACGTCAATTATGCCCGGTCAGGCGACCTGCCGCGGCTTCTCGGCGCGGGCCAGCAGGGCGCGCGCTTCGCGCTCGTGCACCTTGACCTCGTCCAGATTGGCCTGCAGGTCGTCCATCTGCTCTTCCAGCTGCTTGCGGTGCTGGGCCAGCACGGCCAGGAATTTCCTCAGCTGCGGCCCGGTGTCGCGCGGGCTGTCGTACATGTCGATGATCTCGCGCGCTTCGGTCAGCGACAGTCCGAGGCGCTTGGCGCGCAACGTCAGCTTCAGGCGGGTGCGGTCACGCGCGCTGTACACGCGGTTGCGCCCGCCGGGGCCGGAGCGCTCGGGCTGCAACAGCCCCATGTCCTCGTAAAAGCGCATGGCCCGGGTGGTGAGGTCGAACTCCTTCGCGAGGTCGCTGATGGTGTAGGTGGTGGTGGCCATCGTTTGCATGTATGGCAGGGGACAGCAAGGGCATGCGCCGGTCCCTACAATGCGGATTACATATGACGTTTACGTCAACGTCAATCCCAACCGACCGATTACTCCGCGCCCGCCCATGAATTCGCTTGAACAGCTGCTGAATTACCCGCTGGGCGACGCCATGCCCGCGCAGGGCGAAACCATGGTGGTCGCGGCCGGGGAAGGCAGCGGGCTCGTGCCGGCAGTCAAATGGATCCGCATGGCGCTGCCGTTTGCCCTGGACCACATCAACCTGTGGCTGCTGCGCGACGAGATCGAGGGCCGCGCCGGCTGGACCGTCGTCGACTGCTGCATCACCCGCGACGAGTCCATCGCCCAGTGGGAGCAGGTGTTTGCCACCGGCCTGGAAGGCTTGCCGATCCTGCGCGTGATCGTCACCCACATGCACCCGGACCACATCGGCCTGGCGCACTGGCTGTGCAAGCGCTGGGATGCGCCGCTGTTGATCAGCGCGACCGATTTCTATGCCGCCCACACGGCCTCTCACCGCACCAGCGGCTTCGGCGGCGAAGGCGCCGCCAATTTCTTCGCCGCCCATGGGCTCATCGATTCGGAGGCAATCACGAAAGTGCGGGGCCGCGCCACCTATTACCCGAACATGGTGCCCGAAATCCCGCCGAGCTTTCGCCGGATGCAGGACGGCGACTGCCTAAGCATCGGCGGGCGCGACTGGCGCTGCATCAGCGGGTATGGGCATGGCCCCGAGCACATCGCGCTGTATTGCGATGCGCTCAGGCTGCTGATCAGCGGCGACATGATGCTGCCGCGCATATCGACCAACGTCAGCGTCTATTACGTCGAGCCGGAGTCCGACCCGTTGCGTCTGTTCCTCGAATCGATCGACAAGTTCGACCGGCTGCCGCAGGACACGCTGACGCTGCCTTCGCACGGCAAACCCTTTCGCGGCTTGCACGAGCGCACCCGGCAGCTGCACGAGCACCACCGCGAGCGGCTGGAGGAGGTGCAAGAGGCCTGTGCCAAAGCGCCGCAATCGGCCGCCGACATCCTGCCGGTGCTGTTCAAGCGCGAGCTCGACTTGCACCAGACCACCTTCGCCATGGGGGAGTCGATAGCGCACCTGCATGCGCTGTGGTTCGCCGGCAAGCTGCGGCGCCGGCGCGGCGACGACGGCGTCTACCGCTTCGCGGCGGTCGCGTAAGCAGCGTGTGCCGCCGGTCAAAAGCCCGCTAGCATCGGCGGGTATGCCCGCCGCGACGAACATTCACGCCGGAGCGCCAAGCGCGTTGGCGCCCACGGATCAGGACCCGCCCGGGCGCGTGTGGGCCGGCCGGCTCGCGCTCACCGGCATCCTTGCGCTCGCGGCGGTGCTGCGGCTGTGGCACCTGGACCAGAACGGCTACGGCCGCCTGTACTACGCCGCCGGCGTGCGCAGCATGACAAACTGCCTGCACTGCTTTTTCTACAACTCGTTCGACCCGGCCGGCTTCGTGTCGCTGGACAAGCCGCCGGTCTCGATGTGGCTGCAGGTGCTGGGCGCCAAGCTCCTGGGCTTTTCCGCGTTCAGTTTGATGCTGCCGCAGGTGCTGGAGGGGCTGGCCGCGATTGCGCTCGTCTACCTGCTGGTGGTCCGCTGTTTCGGCCGGACCGCTGCGCTGATGGCCGCGCTCTGCCTGGCGATTGCGCCGGTCAGCGTCGCCGTCGATCGCTCGAACAACACCGACAGCTGCCTCATCATGGTGCTGCTGCTGGCGGCATGGGCGGCGCTGCGTGCCGCCGAAACGGCGAGAACGCGCCTGCTGCTGCTGGCCATGGTGATCGCCGGTGTCGGCTTCAACGTCAAGATGGCGGCGGCTTGGGTGGTGGTGCCGGCTTTCTTCCTGGCCTATTGGCTCGGCGCGCAAGAGCTGCCTGTCAAACGGCGCCTCGCGGACGTCGCACTGGCGTCGCTGCTGCTGGTGGTAGTGTCGCTGTCCTGGGCCTTCGCCTTCGACCTCACACCGCCCGACCGGCGGCCGTACGCCGGCAGCACCCAGCACAACTCGATGCTGGAGCTGGCGGTGCTGCACAACGGGCTCGATCGTTTCGTGCAGCCTTCGCCCGGCAAGCCAGGCGCGCAACCCAATGTTGCCCTACCGAGTGCCGTGGCCGATGAGGACGTGCAACAGCAGACCGCGCAGGCCGCTCCCCTGTGGGACCAGACGCCCGTCGGGGCGCTGCGGCTGGCAACGCCGCACCTGGCGGCGCAGTTCTCCTGGCTGCTGCCGTTCGCGATCGCGGGGGTCGCATTCGGCGCGATGCCCTGGCGCCGGGCCCGCCGCTTGTCCGCGCAGCAATTGAACATCGTTGTCTGGAGCGGCTGGGCGATCACGTACGCAGCGGTCTTCAGCGTTGCGGGCGGCGTGTTTCACACTTACTACCTCGCGGTTCTGGCGCCGCCCGTCGCGGCGCTCGCAGGTATCGGATGGGCGGCGCTGTGGGCGCGTTTTCGCGATGGATCGTTGCGGCTGGGCTTGCCGGCCGCGTTTGTTGCCACCGCCGCCTGGCAGGTGTACATCGAGCAGGGCTATGTGGCTTGGCGCTACGACGATTGGCGCAGCTGGCTACTCGCCTGGACGGTCGGCGCCTTGCTGCTGGCGGCCGCTGTCATGCTTGCGGCCCGCGACGCGCACTGGCCGCGGCCGCTGGCGGTGCTGGGTTTGTTGGCGATGCTGGCGACGCCGGCTGTCTGGGCGCTCAGCACCGTGCTCGTGCGGCCGAACGTCGCCGCACCCGCGCCGGACATCGGCGCACTCACCCCTAGTGCCGCCGCTTCCAGTGTGAAGGCGGCGCCGGCCAGCGCCCGGGCAAGTGCGCGAAAACTGGTCCGGTTCCTGCAGGCGCAGCGTGGCACGGAACGTTTTCTCGTCGCCGTGCCCAATGCCATGCAGGCGGCGCCGCTCATCGTGCGCACCGGCGAGCCGGTGATGGCGATGGGAGGCTACCTGGGCCGCGACCCCATCCTCGCCACGCGCGACCTGGAGCGAATGGTCAATGACGGCCAGCTGCGCTTCGTCCTGCTAGGCGGCTTCTCGATCGTGCCGCCGAACACAGCACGCCAGCGGGCACTCGAACAATGGGTACGGGCCCATGGAACACCGGTCGATCCCGCCCTGTGGCGGCAAGCGCCGCCGGCCTCGGAGGTCTCGGCGAAGCCTCTGGCGCAACGACGCGATGCCGCCCAGCTCTACGACTTGAGCGGCAGCAAGAGCTAGCCTGTCTGCGCATCCCCCGCCAGCCAGGGCGGCGGGGCCGATTCGGACAAGGTGAAATAGAACGTGGCGCCCTCCCCGACGCGGGACTCGGCCCAGACCCGGCCCTGGTGCCGCGTGACGATACGCCGCACGGTAGCCAACCCGATGCCCGTGCCGGGAAACTCGGCCTCGGTGTGCAGCCGCTGGAAAGCGCCGAACAGCTTGTTGGCATAGGCCATGTCGAAACCGACGCCGTTGTCCCGCACCGCGAACACGCTGCTGTCGTCCAGCCGGCCGACTTCGATGCGGCCCTCCTCACGCTTCGACGTGAATTTCCAGGCGTTGCCAAGCAGGTTCTCCATCATCACCCGCAACAGCCGCGCGTCCCCTTGCGCCACCAGCGCCTCCTGCACTTGCAGACTCACCTTGCGCTGGGGTTCGCTCGACTGCAAGCCTTCCAGCGTGTCGCGCGCCAGCGCGCCCAGGTCCACCGGGCCGTAGTTCAGCGGCGCGCGCGCAACCTTGGCCAGCGACAGCAAGTCCCCGATCAGCTGCTCCATCTTCTCCACGGCCGCCTCGATACGCGCGAGGTAGTGCTGCACGCGCTCGTCCGGATGCCCCTCGAGCTTGAGCGACAGCGCGCGGCTGAAGCCGCCGATGGCACCCAGCGGAGCGCGCAAGTCGTGCGAAACCGAATAGGAAAAGGCCTCGAGTTCCTGGTTGGAGCTGCGCAGCGCGCTTTCGATCGCCTTCAACTCCGTGATGTCGGCGTCGATGCCGACCCAGAAGGCGACTTGCCCCAGCTCGTCCAGGACCGGTGCGGCCTTGTACGACATGGTGTGATAGTTGCCGTCTGTGGCCAGGAAGCGGCGGATGCCGCCGTAGGACTGCAGCGTCACGCGCGAGCGGTTCCAGTTGCGCTGGACTTCGGCCACGTCGTCGGGGTGAAGCCGCTTCATCCAGCCGTGCCCCAGCCAATCCGCAGGCGTGCCGCCAACAAGTTCGTTGAAGGCCCGGTTGAGGTATGTCGCACGCCCGCGCCCGTCCGTGTTCCATATCACTTCGGGCGCCTGTTCGGCCAACGTGCGGAACAGCAGCTCCTGGCGCGTGAGTTCGGCCGTCCGCTCGGTGATGCGCGCCTCCAGGCTGGCGTTGAGATCCCGGATTTCGGTGAACAGACTCGCGTTCTCGATGGCGATCGAGCCCAGCTGCGCCAGCTCCAGCGCCACGTATTCGTCGCGCTGGGTGAATTCGCCCTGCTCCTTGTCGAGCAGCACCAGCAAGCCGATGTTCTGGCCGTTGCGGCTGACCAGCGGCAATGCCAACAAACCGCTGGAGGGCGCGTGCGCATCGCCATCCGCGCCGGCAACTGCGCGCCACCCGGGATCGGCTTCGAGTTGCGCCTGCGTCAGGCGCAACGCGGCGCGCGACTCGCGCATCATCGCCTCGATATAAGCCCCGAGCGGTGCCGGCCCGTGCTCGCGCCATGGCGCGTACTTTCCGGACAGCGACACCGACGTGACCATCCGGCTCCAGTCCTTGCTTTCTGCGAGGCTGACCATCGCCTGGTGGCATCCGATCACGCGGCAAGCTTGGTCGGCGACCTCCTGCATCGTATTTTCAGGCGAAGGGTGGGCCGTGATGGCCTGGGCCGCCTCGGCCGCGCGTTGCAGCATCAGCGTGTAGTCGTGCAACTCGCGCTCGCTCGCAAGCAATGCCTGTTCGTCCTTCTTGCGCGCGGTGATGTCCTGCACCACGCCGCCGTACCACACCGGCTGACCGCGATCGTTGCTGCGCGCCTCGGCGATTTCATGTATCCAGGAGGTGCCGTCCGCCTTGAGCACCCGGAATTCGACGTTGACCACCTTGCCCTCGCGCAAAGCCAAGTCGCGTGCGGCCTTGAGCATCGGCCGGTCGTCCGGGTGCACGCAGGCATTGAAAGCCTCGACCGTGCCGTCGAAGTTCTCGCGGCTCGCGCCAAGCAGCTCGTATACCTCCTCGGACCACCAGAGGCGGCCGTTCTGCAGGTCCAATTCCCAGTTGCCAACCCGGCCGATGCGCTGGGTCTCGACCAGCTTGCGCTGGGCTTCGCGCAGCTGCTCGAAGTGCGCCGCCTGTTCCGACTGCAGCCGCTGCAGCTCGGTCACGTCGGTGAAGACCACCAGCCCGCCGCTGATCCCGCTTTCGCTGCGGATCGGCTGCCAGCTGCATTGAAGCAGCCGGCCTTGCGGCACCAGTGCGTTGCGCACGAACACCTGCTGCAGCCGCCCGCTTTCGCCGCGCGCGGATCGCACCAGCGGCAGCTCCTCGGTGCGGTAAAGCGTGGTCTTGTCGTCGTGATAGAAGCCGAACTTCTCGGCCCACTGCTGCGGAATCAAGGCGGGGCCGTCCAGCGGGAACAGGCGGGCCGCGGCCTCGTTGAACAGCAGGAACTGGCCGGCGCTGGTCACGGCCACCAAGGCGTCCTGCATGCTGTTGAGCACGAGGTCCAGCACCGTGTAAGCGCTGCGGCTGCGGCCAAGCTCGGTCTCGAGATCGAGCTGCCGCAGTCGCAGCGATTCCGCCATCAGGTTGAAGGCCGACCCGATCCGGGCGAACTCGCCGCCCCGCGTGCCCGCCGACAACGGCACGCGCGCATCCAGATTACCGTGCTCCAGCTGCCGCACCGTGGTGAGGATCTGCCTGGTGGGCTTCACGATCACGCGTCCACCGAGCCACCAGGCGGCGGCGAGTCCGGCGAGCAAGGCCAGAAACACCGCCAGCAGTTGCGCACGAAGATTGGTGAGCACCGCCCGCGCCACCTGCGCCTTGTCAAGGCTCACCGCCGCGAGAAAGCCCTCGTCGAAGACCAGATGGCTGGGCGCGAAGGCGTGAATGCGGGGCTCTCCTGAAGCGTCGTTCCACTCCCCAGTGCCCGCCGACATGTGCCGCGCTGCGTCCAGCAGCGAGGGCTCGGCCGGCGTCATGCCGGATGCGCCGCCGGTGCGCGGCGGATGCTCCATCAGCACCACGCCGCGGCGGTCGGTCACCACCACGCGAGCGCCCGCAGGCAGCTGCGCGCCGGCCAGGGCGCCACCCGCGCGATCCAGGTCGAGCGCCGCGAATGCGATAGCGGTCACCTTGTCGCCATCGAATATGGGCCGCGCGAAGGGCACGATGAATCGTTTGGATATCTTGCCGGATGCCGGCGCACCCATCACGAAGCGGCGTTCGGCCAGAACCTGAGCGAA
>DATNCB010000695.1:0-7009 GCA_035571715.1 Ramlibacter sp. | reverse complement strand
CCGCGCCCGCGGCGAGCACCAGGTTCATGTCCTTCAGCGCGAGGCGGGTGGTGAATCCGGCGTGCTCGAAAGCCTGGTCGACCATGAGACGGCCGTAGACCTTGTACGCCGGGGCCGCGAACAATCCCTCCGTCATCACCTCGTACAGCACCTGGGGATCGCCCCCGGTCTTGCGAACGAGCGAGAACGCCTCGGCCATCGCCTGCAGCGCGCAACCGAGCACGAAGTTGTTCGCCAGCTTGACCGAAGTTGCCGCCTCGGGCTGGTCGCCGGCCTCGAAGACGCGTTTGCCGATCCGGTCGAACAGCGGCCGGCACCGCAGCAGGGCTTCAGCCGGGCCGGCAGCGACGATGCCCAGTTGGCCGGACGCCGCCGCGTCGGGCCGGCCAAGCACCGGCGCGGCTACCAGCACCTGACCGGCAGCCGCGTGGGCGCGAGTCAGCGAGCGCACGATGTCGACCCCGTGGGTGCCCATCACGACGTGGATCGCGCCGGCGCCCAGGCTGTCGCGCATGCCGCCAGGGCCCAGCGCCACCGCTTCGAGCGCGGGGTCATCGGCAAGCATCGTGATGACGACCTCGCGCTGCGCGCAGGCTGCGGCGATCGAGGTGGCCTCGACTGCGCCGGCGCTGCGCAGTTCGTCGCTCTTGCCCGGGGTACGGTTATAGACTGCGAGCGAGTGCCCTGCGCCGACCAGGCGGCCGGCAATGCCGCGTCCCATTCGGCCCAGGCCGATGAATCCGATCGCGGGTTGCATTGAATTCGTCATGACTTTCCTCGAGTGCCGCGTTTGACCGCGATCGCGGGCCGCTGGGCACGCCGGTCGCCCTCGCGGTTGAGCACGGCCCACACCGCGACCGCAGGCTGCTCCCCGATGGCGAACAGCCGGTGCGGCATCTGTGCGTCGAACGAAATCGAGTCGCCGGGACCGAGTTCGAACTCCTTGAAGCCGATCTTCACACCCAGCCGGCCGCTGATCAGATAGGCGTATTCCTTCCCGCCATGCCGCACCATCGAGTCCTCCGGGCAGGATTCGCCACCGACGTCGTAGACCACGTAGAGGAATTCGAGCTCGTCGTCCGGAGCCGTCGTGAGCAATTCCCAGCGCACGCCGGAGGCGAGCCGGATCACCCGCCGCGTTTCCTGGTGCTGTACAGGCCCGGCCGGCGATGCGCCTGTCGTGCGCTCGGCGCCGCCACTCGCGGCCAGGGCGCTGGCGGCGCGCGAGGCCGCTTCCCGGTCGTCCTTGAAGACATCGTCGACCAGCAACCCCAACTCGTTGGTGATCGCGTACAGCGTGCCCACCGAGGGCATCACGTGGCCGCGCTCGATCTGCGAGACCAGGCTCGGCGACACGCCCACAGCACGCGCAAAGCCGCGGACCGTGGCGCCACTGCGCTCGCGGGCCGTTCGCAGCCGCGCGCCCAGGCCGTTCGAGGCCGGCGCGCTGGTGCTGCGCTTGTTGCCCGGCTCGGATGCCGCTTGGCTGCGCGGGCGAGTGGTCTTGCGGGTCACCATGGTGTGCTGATGGGGTGGGCCGAAGTGTATAGCGATTGTGCATTGACAGTAAACAGTGCCTCCGCTAGGATTTCGTCCCACTGAACACTCGGCAACGACAACGGGGCGTGCCACGCACCCACGGAGCGGATCAATGCACCATCTGATAAGGGCCGAAGAGATGCGCCCACTTGCCGCCTATCGCGGTCACAGCAAGGCCTACGGCCGGGTTTCGCTGGTCGACGAGAAGAGCGGGTCGGTGCACATGGGCGTGGGCCTGTGCCAGCTCAAGGCCGGTGGATCGGTCGACACCCATGTGCAGTCGTACGAGGAGAGCTTCTACGTGCTTGAAGGCGAGCCGGTCCTGGTGATGGAAGGCCGGGCCTGCCGCCTGATGCCGGGCGCCTGCGGCGTGGTGCCGGTGGGCGTTGCGCACGCCTGGCTCGCGCCGGCGGAAGGCAAGGCGCGGTGGCTCGACATGTGCGCCCCGCAGCCGCGGCCCGACGCCGACGATGACACATTTTTCCTGGGCCCGCCCACCACCCAGGAAACGGTCGAACTGGACATCCGCGACCCGCGCTCGCGCCACTTCTTCCGGATGGAGGACGACGACATCCAGGTCGACAAGCTCAAGCTGGGCGCACGCGCCGATGCGCCCAAGGTCTCGGCCAGCATGAACACCGCGCTGCTCGCCTACAGCGGCATCGCGCTGAAGATGCTGGTGGACAAGCGGCTCGACGCGCAGCTGCACACCATGTTCATGGTGGAGTACCAGCCCGGCGGCGTCGCGCAGCCGCACGACCACCCGATGGAAGAGAGCTACCTCATCGTCGACGGCGAGGTCGATGCGGTGGCCGACGGCAAGCGCTACGCGCTGCGCAAGGGCGACCTGTTCTGGACCGGGGTGGGCTGTGTGCACGCGTTCTACAACACCAGCGACAGCACGGTGCGCTGGATCGAGACCCAGTCGCCGCCGCTGCCGGACCGGCACGGCTACCGGTTCGAGCGCGACTGGGCGTACCTGAAGGAAAAACTCGCGGCCGACCGCCGCGCCAAGGGCCGGCGCAAGGCAGCCTGACCAGGAATGGAGATCGGCCGGACCCCCGGGTGCCGGACCGACACGCAACCGGAATCTTTCGACATAGGAGACATCGATGGCAGCAAAAGGCATTTCACTGATCGTAGGCGGGACTTCGGGGATCGGTAAGCACCTCGCTGGGGTGCTGGCCGCCCGGGGCGAGGAGGTCGTAATCACCGGCCGCGATGCCGCGCGCGCCGAAGCGGCGGCGCGCGAGGTCGGCGGCGCCACCCGGGGCCTGGCGCTAGACCTGGCCGAGCCGGCCACGATCGCGGGGCGGCTGGCCGACCTGGGTACCGTCAAGAACTTGGTCATCGCGGCGATCGAACGCGACGACAACGCCGTGCGCAAGTTCGATGTCGCCCGCGCACAGCGCCTGGTGACGCTCAAGCTGGTCGGCTACCCCGAGGTGGTCCACGTGCTGGCGTCGCGCTTCGCCGCCGACGCGTCCATCGTGCTGTTTGGCGGGCTGGCCAAGGAGCGGCCGTACCCGGGCTCGACCACCGTGACCACTGTCAACGGCGGCGTCAACAACATGATCAAGACGCTGGCCATCGAACTGGCACCGGTGCGCGTCAACGCGGTGCACCCCGGCATCGTCGGCGACACCCCGGCCTGGGCCGGCAAGCCGCCCGAGGTGCTGCAACGGGTGGTCGTGCGCACGCCGCTGGGCCGCCTGGTGACGATGAACGAGGTGACCGGCTCGGTGCTGTTCCTGCTGGACAATCAGGGCATCAACGGCGTCAACCTGTACGTCGACGGCGGCTGGCTGCTGACCTGACCCGAGGCGAGTTCACCCGCAAGGCGCGATCCGAAACGAACGACGAAAAACTGGAGACAAACGATGAAGAGAGCCACCCAAATCGCAAGTGCCTGGACTGCCGCGGCGCTGCTCGCGCTCACCGCCGCCGCACCGTCGCAGGCAGCACCAAGCGGCGCGCCGATCCGCATTGGCAGCACGCTGTCGCTGACCGGCCCGCTGTCGGGCACGGCGATCATCCACAAGCTCGTCGGCGAGATTTATGTAGACCAGCTCAACAAGAAGGACGGGCTGCTCGGCCGGCCGGTTGAATGGGTCGTCAAGGACGATCAGTCCAAGCCCGACCTGGCGCGCACGCTGTACGAACAGCTGATCACCGTCGACAAGGTCGACCTGGTGATCGGCCCCTATGCGACGCCCAACATCGTCTCCGCGATGGGCGTCGCCCAGCGCTACAACAAGATCCTGATTCACCATACGATGGGCATCCCCAGTCTGGCCAAGTACGACATGCAGTTTCCGGCCTGGTCGGTCGGACCCAACCCCGAGACCACGGTGCCCAACACTGTGCTCGACGCGCTGGCCACGCTGCCGAAGCCGCCAAAGACAGTGGCCATCGTCACAAGCAAGTTCCCGTCGGTCTTTCTGATGTCCAAGGGGGCCCAGGAGGTGGCCAAGAAGCGCGGCTTGACGGAGGTGCTGTTCCTCGAATGGGAGTTCGGCAACCGCGACTATGGTGCGATCGCCAACCGGGTCAAGGATGCCAAGCCCGACTTCGTGTGGGTCGGTGCGATCGGCCTGGAGGGCAACCAGCTGCTCGACGCGATGAAGAAGATCGATTACACGCCGCCGCTGCATTTCTACATGTACCCGGCGCCGGGGCCGCTGGCCAAGCTGCCGGAGGCGAAGAACGCGCTCGCCGCATCGATCTTCGAGCAGCACCCTCCGTTCACCAACAACCCCGTCGCCGCCGAGTTCGTCAAGCTCTACAACGAGCGCGCTGCCAAGGCCGGTCTGGCGGACAACGCGGTCGAAACACAAGCCGCGGCCTCGTTCTCGACATGGCAGGTGCTGGAGGCAGCGATCAAGGCCACCAATAGCCTGAACGACAAGGCGATGTCGGACTGGCTGAAGAAGAATCAGGTCGACACGATCCAGGGCAAGCTGCGCTTCGACAAGACCAACAACTATGGCGACGATCTGATGCGTGTGAAGCAGGTCCAGAACGGCCAGTGGGTCACCGTGTGGCCCAAGGAATGGGCCGCGCCGGGGGCCAAGATCCTGGGCCAGTGATCAGCGGCTTGCCGTGTCGGCGACCCGGTCTGCGACGGGGTCGCCCCTTGAGGCGTGGCTGAATTTCTGCTTAACCAATGAGTTTTCCGAGTGCCACACTGCTGGCCCAGTCGATCCTGTCGGGCGTCTTCATCGGCGCGCTCTACGGGCTGCTGGGACTTGGGCTGAGCCTGTCCTGGGGCATGCTGCGCCAGATCAATCTCGCGCATTTCGCGCTCGCCTTCCTGGGCGCGTACCTCACCCATCAATTGGCCAGCGTCGCGCACTGGGATCCGCTCGCGACGCTCCTGGTCATCGTGCCGGCGTTCTTCGCCCTTGGCGTGCTGATGCAGGCGACGTTCGCGCGCTTCGCGATCACGCCGTTCAATTCGCTGCTAGTCACCTTCGGGCTCACGGTGATCATCGAAAGCGCGATCCAGGCCATCTGGACCGCCGATCCGCGCATGCTCGATTCGGTCTACGGCCAGTCGAAGTTCAAGCTGGGCGCGCTGTACGTGCCGCTGCCCGAGCTGCTGACGCTGCTGTTCGCCATAGCGCTGGCGTTGCTGACGTGGGCGGCGTTGCGCTACACGGACCTCGGGAAGGCGATGCGGGCCGCCGCCGAGGACGCCAAGGCCGCAGCGGCCTTCGGTGTCGACGTGCGGCGGCTGGCACTGCTGCTGTCGGGCGCCTCGGCGGCCTTTGCCGGCGTCGCCGGCTTGTGCCTGGCACTGAGCTTCACACTGGCGCCGTCGCAGATCTACGCGTGGATCGGCGTGGTGTTCGCCGCGGTGATGATCGGCGGCCTGGGCAATCCGCTGGGTCCGCTGGTGGCCGGGATCGTGATCGGCGTGAGCGAGTCGGTGACGATGGCGATCACCGCGCCGGCCTGGGCGCCGCTGGTGTCGTTCTCGCTGCTGATTGCCGTGCTGCTGGCGCGCGCGGAGAAGATCTGATGGTCCGCAACCCCGCGCGCACTGGCATCGTGATCGCGGGGCTCGCGCTGGCGGCTGTGCCGCTGCTGAAACTGCCGGCGTTCTACGAGTCGTTTTTCTATCTTATTTTCTACTGGGTCGTGCTGGCCACCTCCTGGAACATCCTCTCCGGCTACTCGGGCTATTTCTCGTTTGGCCATGGGGCGTTCTTCGGCGTCGGGATGTATACGACCGCGACCCTGGCCGGACAGCTCGGCGTGCCGTTCGTCTGGACGCTGCCGATCGCAGCGGTGGTCTCTGCGCTGTTCGGCATGGGGTTGGGCGCGGTGGTGTTCCGGGTCGGACGGCTGCGTGGCGAGTTGTTCGCGTTGATCACGCTGGCGGTGACCTTCGTCGTTGCGACCGTCGTGCTCAATACGCCGATCGATGGCGGCCAGGGGGTAAACCTGGGCGGCGTCAAGCTGCCCGCTTTGACCGGCTCGGCGTCGTCCACGCTGTACCTGCTGATGTTGATGATGGCCGTCGCGACGGTGTGGATCGCGCATGCAATCTTCCAGTCCCGCCTCGGCCTGGGCCTGTTCGCTATCCACGACGACGAGGACGTCGCCGAGGTGCTGGGCGTGCCGACCTTCAGTTACAAGATCGGGGCACTGGGCATCTCATGCGCACTGGCCGGTGCCGCCGGGGCAATCCATGCGATGTTCGTTTCCTATGTGACGGTTGGCGAAACTTTTTCGGTGTTCGTGCCGCTGACCGTGGTGTTGATGAGCGTGCTGGGCGGCACGCGGCACTGGCTGGGGCCGGCCGTGGGCGCCTCGGTCATCACGGGGCTGTTGTACGTCTTCACCGCCGGCGACTTTGCGGTGGCTGGCCGGGCCGCGGTCGGCTTGATCCTGGTGGTGGTGATCCTGTTCATGCCCGATGGCCTGCTCGGGCGTTTCATCAATACCGGGCGCAAGCGGCTGGCCGCGCCGGCCGATGAGGCCCCGCCAATCCCGACGTCGCCCACTCTTGCAGCGGATTCGGCCATGCCGCCTGCGGCTGACCGGACGGTGCCGGCGCACTCGCTGAAGTCAGCCACGCACTCCGGCGAGCCCTTGCTCACGGTGCGCGGCCTGGCCAAGTCCTTCAAGGGCCTGCGCGCGCTCGACGGCGTCGATCTGGTGGTCAAGCGCGGCGAGATCCTCGGTCTGGTCGGCCCGAACGGCTCAGGCAAGTCGACGTTGATCAACGTCGTCAGCGGCCACTACCGCGCCAGCGCCGGCAGCGTTGCCTTCAGCGGCCACGGCGAACTGGCGGGCCGGCCGGCGCACCGGGTCGCGCACGCCGGAATCGCCCGCACCTATCAGATCCCGCGTCCGTTCCCGCACCTGACGGTGCTGCAGAACGTCGCCCTGCCGGCGATGTTCGGCCGTGCCCGGCTGGCGGCCGCCGAGGCCGAACGCGAGGCACTCACCTGGCTCGAGT
>DATNCB010000694.1:0-2907 GCA_035571715.1 Ramlibacter sp. | reverse complement strand
AGGCGCCGAGGTCGTGCGCATGATGCAGACGCTGGTCGGCCGCGAAGGCTTCGCCAAGGGCCTGGCCCTGTACTTCCAGCGCCACGACGGCCATGCGGTCACTTGCGACGATTTCGCCCAGGCCATCGCGGACGCCAATCCGGACACGAAGCTGGCGCAGCTGCTGCCTCAGTTCAAGCACTGGTACAGCCAGGCCGGCACACCGCGCATCACGGCGACCGCGCGTTACGACGCCGACTCGCGCATCTACAACCTGACGCTGTCGCAAAACTGCCCGCCCACCCCCGGCCAGGCCGAGAAGGAACCGTTCGTCATCCCGATCAGCCTGGGCCTGCTCGCGCGCGACGGCAGCGAATTGACCACCGGCATGCACGTGCTCACGCAGGCTAGCGAAACCCTGAGCTTTCCGGGGCTGGAGGCACAACCGGTGCCTTCGATCCTGCGCGGCTTCAGTGCGCCGGTGATCCTGGACTTCGACTACAGCGAAGAAGAGTTGCTCACGCTGCTCGCGCACGACACCGATCCGTTCAACCGCTGGGAGGCGGGCCAGCGGCTGGCGGTGATTCGTGCGCTCGGCTTTGTGCGGCAGCCCGAGCTGACGGCCAGCGACATCCGCCTGGACAGTCCGTATCTGGAAGCCATGCGCACGGTACTGCGCCACCCAACGCTGGACGCCGCCTTCAAGGAACTGGTACTCACGCTGCCGGCCGAGACGTACATCGCCGAACAGCTGGACGTGGTCGATCCGCAGCGCATCCACGTCGTGCGCGAAGCGATGCGCGAACAGCTCGCTCAGGCACTATTGGCCGACTGGGAATGGGCCTACGACGTGCATCGCGAAAACGGCGCATATCGGGCCGATCCGGTGTCGTCCGGACGCCGTGCCCTGGCCGGTTTGGCACTGACGCATTTGTGCCTGGCGGCGCGCCGCACCCGTGACACGGTGTGGCCGGGCAAGGCCTTGCAGCGCTTCAAGGACGCGGGCAACATGACCGACCGCTTCAATGCCCTGGCCGCGCTGGTGAGCGCCGGCCACGAACTGGCGACTCCCGCCTTGCAACGCTTCCACGCCACGTTCGCGGGCGAGCCGCTGGTGCTGGACAAGTGGTTTGCTTTGCAGGCCGGCGCCCCGGACCGCGGCGGCAATGTGCTGCCGGCCGTCAAGCAGCTGATGAACCATCCGGACTTCAACATCCGCAACCCCAACCGCGCCCGCAGTGTGATCTTCAGCTACTGCAGCGCCAACCCGGGCGCCTTCCACCGGCCCGACGCGGCCGGCTACGTGTTCTGGTGCGACCGCGTGATCGAGCTCGACGCGATCAACCCGCAAGTGGCGGCGCGCCTGGCCCGATCGCTGGACCGCTGGAAGAAGCTGGTCGAGCCGCTGCGCGGCGCGGCCCGCGAAGCGATCGCCCGGATCGCGGCCAAACCCGATCTGAGCAACGATGTGCGCGAGGTCGTGACGCGGGCGCTGAGCGACTGAGATTCTGTCATTTCACATTTCAACCATGGCTACCAAAAAGAAAAACGCGTTCTACGCCCAATCGGGCGGTGTCACCGCCGTCATCAACGCATCGGCCTGCGGCGTGATCGAAACCGCGCGCGCGCAGAAAGACAGGATCGGGAAGGTCTACGCCGGGCGCAACGGCATCATCGGTGCACTGACCGAGGACCTGATCGACACCAGCAGGGAATCGGATGAGGCAATCGCCCTGCTGCGTTCCACACCGTCGGGGGCGTTCGGCTCGGCCCGCTTCAAGCTCAAGTCGCTCGAGGCGAACAAGCGCGAATACGAGCGCCTGATCGAGGTCTTCAAGGCGCACGACATCGGCTACTTCTTCTACAACGGCGGCGGCGACTCGGCCGACACCTGCTACAAGGTGAGCCAGTTGTCGGAGGCGATGGGCTACCCGATCCAGGCGATCCATGTTCCAAAGACCGTGGACAACGACCTGCCGATCACCGATTGCTGCCCCGGCTTCGGTTCGGTGGCCAAGTACGTGGCTGTGTCGGCGCTGGAAGCGTCGCTGGACGTGCGTTCCATGGCCAAGACCTCGACCAAAGTCTTTGTGCTTGAAGTGATGGGCCGGCATGCCGGCTGGATCGCCGCGGCTGGCGGGCTGGTGCAGGACCACGGCATTCCGGTCGTCGTGCTGTTCCCCGAGATCGAGTTCGATGAAGCCAGATTTCTCGCGCGCGTCGACGAGCTGGTCAAATCGCACGGCTACTGCACCGTCGTGGTCTCCGAAGGCTGCCACTACCCCGACGGCAAGTTCATCGCCGAACAGGGCACGCGCGATGCGTTCGGCCATGCGCAGTTGGGCGGCGCGGCGCCGGTGGTGGCCAACATGGTCAAACAGGCCCAGGGACACAAGTTCCACTGGGCGGTGGCCGACTACCTGCAGCGCGCGGCGCGCCATATCGCATCGAAGACCGACGTGAAGCAGGCTTACGAGCTCGGCAAGGCGGCGGTGCAGCTGGCGCTGAAGGGCCACAACGCGATCATGCCCACGATCGAGCGCATCAGCGACACGCCCTACAAGTACAGGATCGGCGTGGCGCAGCTGTCGGACGTGGCGAACGTCGAGAAATTCATGCCGCGCGATTTCATCACCGAGGACGGCTTCGGCATCACCCCAGCGTGCAAGCGCTACCTGTTGCCGCTGATCCAGGGCGAGGATTATCCGAAGTACCAGGACGGCATGCCGATCTACGCAACCCTGAAGAACGTGGCGGTACCGAAAAAACTGCCCGCAAGCTGGACGCTATAATTTCGCGTTCCGTAATTCGCCGGTGTAGCTCAGTCGGTAGAGCAGCTCATTCGTAATGAGAAGGTCGGGTGTTCGATTCATCTCTCCGGCACCACTTCAGAGACCCCGCACGCTGTCATGGTGTGCGGGGTTTTTT